>CAZHGP010000011.1:0-33119 GCA_964532175.1 uncultured Nitrososphaeria archaeon | reverse complement strand
CAAAAATTTCTATAGTACCTTCAACTCCTTCATAACTATTTTTAATTTCTTCTTCGCTTGCAGATGTTCTTATAATTCCTATTGGAATAAAATCTATATAATTATTCATAAATAAAAAATTAATTACTAAAAATTTATATATTTTATTTTAAGAAGAATCTTTGAAGAAAAATGAGTATAAAAGTTCTTTATGTAGGGGATAGTGTAACTCTTATAGGCCCTATTTTTATAGCTTCACCATTCATAATGGAAATTAAAGAATTCAATGTAAGCATAGTAGCTAAGCCACTTATCGAGGTTTTCCAAAAAAATCCTAACATTAATTTAAGATATATGACAAGTTGGGATGCTTATAGTCAATTTCCTAAAACTAAAGAAGAACTAAGAAATTATGATGTTCTAATATTAAGTGATGTAGATGCAGATACGATATACTTTTATCCAGAGTTCTATATGCCTTCTGAATGGGGTAAAACAATAGCTATGCCAAATAGATTAAAATCTATAAAAGATTTTGTTAATGATGGAGGAGGCTTAATTATGGCAGGCAGTTGGTTTACATTTTCAGGAAGATATGGAAGAGGGGGATGGCAAAATACTCCAGTAGCTGAAATATTGCCTGTTAAAATATTAAATGGAGATGATAGAGTAGAAACTCCTGAAGGAGTAAAAGTAAAAGTATTAAATAGTAGACATCCTATAATGAAAGATATTCCTTGGGAAGATTGCCCACCCTTTTTAGGTTATAATAAAACTTTACCTAAGGAAAATGCTGAAATATTAGCAACAATTGGAGAAAATAATGATCCATTTATAGCAATATGGGAATATGGTAATGGAAGAGTTATGGCTTTTACTTCAGATCCATGTCCACATTGGGGAATAAATTTCATGAAATGGAAATATTATGAAAAATTTTGGATACAAGCAGTTAAATGGCTTGCTAAAAAATAAGAGTTAAAAATTAATAGGATACTTTCCATACTTTATAGCATAATCATACACTGCGACAATTTTTTCTCCAGAAGTATCAGCTTGAAAATTATGAGAAGGTGCTAGAATATAGCCTCCTCCAGGTGCCAATTGCTTTATTCTCAATTTTACTTCTTCTTCTACATCCTTAAGAGTACCTCTTGGTAATGTTTTTTGCACATCTATCGCACCTTCAAAACAAATTTTTTCTCCATATTCTTCTTTTAAAGAAGCCGGATCCATATTAAAAGGAGTATTAAGACCTGCATATGGTTGAATAGGATTAAGTATATCATATCCCCACTCTATTATATCTTTAATAACTGGTCTCATAGCTCCACATCCATGCCAACAAAGTTTTATATGTGGAGCTTTTTTCTTAATAGTATTTACATATAAACGCTGTACTTCTCCAAAATATTCTCTAAAAAGCTTAGGCGAATATTGCATTGAATTTTGCGTAGCTACATCTCCTCCACCTATCATTTCTGTGAGATAATCCCCTAATGTATCAATGATGAATTTATCATATTCTATAACAACTTTTGATACTAATTCTATCATTTTACATGCTATTTTTGGTCTTTGAACTAAATCTATAAGCCAATTTTTTAATCCTCTATAATACCATGGAGCTTCAACCATTCCAAAAAGACAACTAAAAGTAGATAAAGCATAACCTTCTTCATAAAGTTCTTTTGCTTGTTTTATTACAGGTTTAATATCTCTAGGAGCATTAGGGTCAAATAAGTAAAGCTGGCGTTTATTCCTTTCATAAAATTTATCTTCTAAATCTGAAGCATCTTCAATATCTGAGAGAGTAGGATAAAGTGTATATTCATAATATAAACCAACTTTTTTTGTTCTAAATCCTGTTGGCCCTTCAAAACTTCCATCAGGCCAAGTTTTAGGTTTATAATCTATTGGAGGAGGAAGGTGTATTTGAACAATATCTAAATTTAATCTTTTAACAAGCTTTTTTGAAATATAGAATGCTTTATCTGAAGCCCATAAAATATTTTCTTCAATATCTCTATAATTTAGATAATTTTTAATATTTTCATAAGCTTCTTTTGTTAACCAAAGTGACATCGGTACTCTATCTGGTTCTTCATGCTCGATTGCTTTAATTACTCTTTCTCTTGGAATCATTTATATCCCCATATCTTTTTATTTTTTCATTAATTCATCAACTATTTTTACTGCTTCATAAGCATCTTTTCCATAACCATCAGCTCCTATTTTATGTGCAAATTCAAGATCACAAGGTGCTCCGCCAATAATAACTTTTACTTTATCTCTTAAACCTTCTTTCTTTAAAGCTTCAATAACTTTAGCCATATTCATCATAGTTGTTGAAAGAAGAGCTGATAAAGCTAAAATATTAGCATTTGTTTCTTTTATTTTCTCAATAAATTTTTCAGCTGGAACATCCACACCTAAATCATAAATTTCATATCCAGCAGCTCTTAAAAAAATTGAAACTAGAGATTTACCTATATCATGTATATCTCCTTCAACTGTTCCAATAACAATTTTTCCTTTTGATGGAACTTTTTCTTTAATAATATCTTGCTTTGGAATTAAAATATTTAATGCTTCATGCATGGCTTCTCCAGCCATTATAAGTTCTGCTAAAAAATATTCTCCTTTCTCATATTTTTCTCCTACAATTTCTAATCCTTTTACTAAACCATTAAAAATCACTTCAGAAAGCGGTATATTTGCTTTTAAAGCTTCTTTTGCCATATTTTTTGTCATTTCAATATCGCAATTTGCTATACTTTCTTTTAATTTTCCTAGAATCTCTTCTTTTAAATTCCTCTTCATTTTTACTTCATCTTCATTCTTGCATGTATTTTTCATAAATATTTAAAGATATTTATATTAATTAATTATTCATTAAATAAAAGAAGAAGCTTTATTGAAAAATTTAAGATAAAGTTTATATAGATTTTTTTAATATTTTAAATACGATGTAAAATGGGGGAAAAAGTTTCTAGAAGGGATTATTTAAAAGTTTTAGGAGGGACTGTTGGAGGTCTTGTAGTAGGTGCTGCCATAGGTTATCTTGCAGCTCCTGGTAAAGTTGTTGAAAAAACTGTAGAAAGAACAGTAACTCAAACTGTAACAGCTGTTCCTACTGTTACACCAACTACACCTGCTAAAAAAGTACATTTAGACTTCACCGTATGGAACTATGATGTAGAAAAAATTAAAGATAATGTATCGAAATTTATGCAAAAATATCCACATATAGAAGTTAGCTTATACGACTTTAATTGGCCTGATTTTCCAACAACTATGGTAAAGAGGTTTACCGTTGGCACTCCAACGGATGTAACCTATAATGGAGAAGATTGGTTAGCTCAATGGGCTTCAGCTGGATGGGTTGTTCCATTAGAAGATCTATGGGATCAATATGAAGTTGAACATCCGTGGTCATTTTACATAAATGACATGGTTCCTTATGCAAAAATGGCATGTACTTTTGAAGGAAAAGTATATGGTTTACCATATTATTCAGACATATTTACATTCATATACAATGAAAGAATGCTAAAAGAAAAAGGATTCAATCCTCCAAAAGATTGGGATGAAGTCCGCGAACAATGTTTAGAATTTAAGAAAGCAGGAATAAAATATCCTTATCTTCTATCATTTGAACCAAAAGATGTTTTTGCATGGTGTAATGTTTTATCAAGCGCATATGGAAGAGGAGCAAGACTTTTTGATGAAGATTTAAATCCAGTATTTGATGAGCCTGATTCTCCGTTTGTTGAACAATTACAATGGTATGTTGATGGAATACATGTAGATAAAATAGTTGATCCAGAATGGTCAACAATGCATGAAACAATTGCTTCAAAGAAAATGAGTGCAGGAGAAGCAGTTTTCTGTGGCTTATGTAAATACAATACTGCAGCGATGAATACTCCTGGCTCAGGTCCTGAAGCGGGAAATCTTAGAGTTGGATTGATGCCAGGTAAAACACATGAAGCTTATGGATTTGCAAAGATGTATAATATAACTAAAATGTGTGTAAATAGAGGAAGAGAGGCAATACAAGCAGCAATAACGTTTATTGAATACTTTGGTGGAAGTCGTGGGCCAGTATTAAAGAGATGGGCAGTTGAAAATGGGCTAGGATTTGGTTTTGATTCTCCATGGGAAGATTCTGATATTAGAAATGCTATGGAAAAATTATATGGACCAGGATCAGCAGAAGTCATAAGACAACAAGCTAAATTAGCTATTTGTGAACCACATCCAGTATGGTTTGGTGAATGGAACGATTATGTTCGAAAAGAATGCTTAGCTAAAGTATTCACTAAAGAAATAACTCCAAAAGAATGTGTTAAGTTAATGGCTGAAAAATGGAATGCCTTAAGAAAAGGTTAGGCGATAACATTGCCTATTAAAATTCGTGCATTAAAACCACAAGAAAAAACAGCACTTTTAATGGTACTTCCTGCTTTTTTTTATATTTTTGTATTTACTGTATATTCATATTCTCAAGCATTTTATTTAGCTTTTGTTAAGTATAAGCTTGTTGAACCTCAAACTATAGGAAAATTTATTGGTTTAACTAATTTTATTGATGTAATAGAAGCAACATACTTTAAAGATACTATTTATGAAACATTTATCTTTACTTTAATGTGTACAATTGTTATTGTCACATTAGGGATAGGAGTAAGTATATTACTTAATGAGAAATTTAAAGGGGTAGGCTTTGTACGATTTATAATCCTTATTCCTTGGGCTATACCTCCTACTGCTGCAGGATTAGTATGGAGACTTATGCTCTATCGTTCAGGATGGATAAATAGATTTGGAATGATGCTTGGTATAATAAAAGAGCCTATAGGATTTTTGGGAGCAGGAAGGATTTATCAATTAGTATATGCACTTATAGCACAAATGTGGCAACAATTACCTTTTGTTTCAATACTTTTAATGGCTGCTCATCAATTAATTCCAAAAGATCTATTAGATGCTGCTAGAGTAGATGGGGCATCATGGATAAAACGTTTAAGGCATGTAACTTTCCCTTATATTAGAAATGTAATCGCATTAGTAGCTATATGGGAAGCAATTGTAGCATTCACAAGCTATGATATACTTTATACATTTAGTGGAGGAGTATGGGGAATTATTACTTACTATGCTTTTGCTGAAGGATTTAGTTGGATGAATTTGGGACATGCAGCAGCATTATCAGTTATAATTGCTATATTTATTTTAATAATGATAAGCATAATCCTTTTAATTATACCTCCAAAGAGAATTTATGAATATTCATTTGTTGAATAGGGTGAGAAGAAATGAAGACTCAAAAAATAATTAATACAACAAGGATGGTAATCATATACTTATTTTCAGCAATATTAGTTTTCTTTGCACTTTTTCCAATCATAACATGTTATATAGGGAGCATTACTCCGGAAACTGAAATACGTTCTGAACCACATAAACCAATATGGGTAAAAGGACCAACTTTCTATTATTATGAATATATTTTTGGTGCTCCATTTGGAATGCAATTTACAACCGATCCTTATCTTAGATATGAAGCTGTAAGAGCTTTAGTATTTACTAATGTTAACTATACTTTACAAATTCTTCTTAATAGTTTTATTGTAGCTGCAGGTGTAGCATTCCTAAATGTTTTGATTGGCGGAATAACTGCATACTCATTTACTAGACTTAGATTTCCAGGTTCAACAGGAGTATTTACATTCATATTACTTAGTAGACTTCTTCCACCAATAATTATTGCAGTACCATATTATGCTATATGCTATTCTTTAGGAATAACCAATACCTTGCTTTCACTTTTGCTTGTGCATGGAGTTATTACTCTTCCATTCACTATATGGTATTTAACTCTTTATTATAGAACTATTCCAGTAGAAATTGAAGAATCAGCGCTTGTTGATGGATGTTCTTATTTCCAAGCTTTTAGAAAAGTAGCTTTTCCAACAGCAAGTTCTGGTTTAATGGCTGCAGGACTATTTTCATTCATGCTTTCATATAATGATCTATTATTTGCACAATTTTTAGAAGAAAAAATAGAAGTTACTACTATTCCTCTATTTATAGCATTCCTTTCAACACAAACTGATTTATATTTTGCAATAATGTATGCTGTTTTATCTTTAACATTTATTCCTGTAATATTAATGCTAATATTATTATGGAAGAGGCTTAATATAACTGAGCTTGTTGGAGCACTTAAAATGTAATATATGCGTAATTATTTCTCTTAATGATCTTAAATAAAATTTAGAAAAAAGAGGCTTATGAAAAATGAAGGTTAAAGTATCAATTGAAGAAATAACTCTACCAACATATAAAATTGAAAAAGAAGATATTAATCCACCTTTTTTTGAGAAAAATATTTATCCATATCCAAAAAATGATTTTTTAACAAATGAAAAAGAGAATAGAAAATATAAAGCAATAATCCTTGAGAATAAATATCTTAAAATAATAATTTTGCCTGAACTTGGTGGAAGAATATATTCGGTTTTTGATAAAATAAGTGGGAAGGAAGTTTTTTATAGAAATAATGTTGTTAAACCTGCTTTATTAGGTCTTAGAGGTGCATGGATTTCAGGAGGTTTTGAATTTAATTTCTTAACAAATGGAACAGCAGGACATACTGTTACTACTGTTTCACCTATAGATTATTCTATTAAAGAAAATATTGATGGAAGTGCTACAGTTTTCATAGGTGAAATTGAACAAGTTTCTAGAATGAAATGGATAGTTGGTATTACTTTACGTCCAGATGAAAGATTATTTGAAATTGAAGTAAGGATTTTCAATAGAAATTTCTTACCAAATAGATATTATTTTTGGACTAATGTTGCTATTCCAGCTACAGAACACATACAATATATTTATCCAATGAATAAAGCATATTATTATTTCTATTCAATGTATAGAATATGGTACATGCAAGATACTTATATTGGGCCTTATCCAATTTTAAATGGCATAGATTTAAGTTGGCAAAAAAACCACGTTGAATCAAATGATATATTTGGTTATGATGTTAAAGAAGATTTCTTTGGATACTATGATTATAAAAATGAAGTAGGTGCAATTCACGTAGCTAATCATAATATTGTTCAAGGTAGAAAAATATGGAATTGGGGAAATTCAGATAATGGATTATTCTTTGCTACTAAAGCATTAACAGATGAAGATGGACATTATGCTGAAATTCAAAGCGGGAGATTTGAAACACAAGGCATATTTGGAATAATGGATCCTTTAATTTATGAAAATTGGAAAGAATATTGGTACCCTATTAGTAATACTAATGGATTTATTTATGCAAATAAATTAGCTGCAATAAATATTAAAAAATATCCTAAAAATGATAAGATAGAAATAGATTTTTCATTAACTGTAAATAAGGAAATAAAAAATGCAACACTCCAAATATTTTTAAAAGATTCTTTAATATTAGAAGATAAAATAAGCATCTCTCCAGAAAAAATTTATAAAAAAAGCTTAATAGTAAATCAAGGACCAATTAAAGTTAATCTAATATCAAGTAATGGGGAAAAAATATTGGCATACCTTGAAGAAGAAGTAAAAGAAGAAATAAAATTAACTAAATTAATAGATAAAAGAAAACAATTAATTACTTCTCAAGATTTTATAATTGAGGGATTTAAATTAGAAAAATATGGTGATATTCTTAATGCAAAGAAAATGTATGAAAAAGCTCTAGAAATTAATCCTGAATCCATAGATGGAAACTTATCTCTTGGAAAAATATTTTTACAAATGGGATTATACAATGATGCTGAAAAATGTTTTCGAAAAGTATTAGAAATAGACGAGAATAACATAGATGCAATTTTTTACTTAAGTTTAACATTAAGAGAAAATGAAAAACTTGATGAATCAGAAAAACTTCTTTGGAAATTATATAATTCTCAAAAGTATTCTTCATTAGCTTCATACTTACTAGGAGAAATAAAAATTAATGAAAAGAAATATGAAAATGCTGAAATTTTCTTTAGAAATTCAATAAAATATAATAATTCAAATATAAGAGCTTTAAATGGATTAGCTATTTCTTTAAGAAAGCAAGGAAAATATGAAGATGCTATAAAAACATTGGAGGGAGTTTTAATACTTGATCCATTAAATTGTCTTTCATTATATGAAATTTATAAAAATTATTCATTATTAAAAGAAAAAGGCAAGGGAGAAAATGCATTAAATGAATTTAAAAAATTAATTGAAAGAACAATACATAATTGTTTAGAAACAACGATTGAATATATTCGTTTTGGGTTAATAGAAGAAGCTATAGAAATTCTTGAATTTGCATTAAAATCTAAAAATGAATATAAAGAAAATCCATTAATATTTTCTTATTTATCCTATTGTTATTTAATATTAGGTAATATAGAAGAAGCTAAAAAGTATGCCTCATTAATAGAAAAATGCAAATTAGATTATTGCTTCCCAAATAAATTAGAAGAAGAGAAAATACTTAGAAAAATTATCGAATCCAATATTGGAAATGGAAAAATTTATTATTGTTTAGGAAATTTACTTTTTTCTAAGTATAGATATGATGAAGCTTTATCTTTATGGGAAAAAGCTATTGAATCAAGATTAAAATATTCTGTTTTACGTAGGAATATTGGATTAGCTTTATGGAAAATAAAAAATAATTTACATACAGCATTAAAGGAATATGAAAAAGCTATAGAATTAAATAAAAATGATTATAGATTATACTTAGAAATTTTCGATATATGTGAAATATTAGGTTTATATGAAAAAGAAATAAAAATACTAGAAAATGCTCCTAATTCAGTTTTAAAAAATGGAAATGTTTTAGCAAAATTAGCTTTAGCTTACTTTAATATTGGAAATATGGAAAAAGCATTAAAAATACTTATGAAAAATAATTTTCCCTCAAGAGAATTTAAAGTTATAGATTTTTCAATATGGGACTTATATCATGATACATGTATTGAATTAGGTTTAAGTAAATTTAAAGAAGGTAAAAATGAAGAAGCATTAGAATATTTCAAAAAAGCAATGGAATATCCACATAATTTAGGGATAGGAGCACCATATAGAAAATTAAATGCAGATGCTTTATACTATGCAGGAATTGTTTATGAAAAAATTGGTAAAATAGAAGAGGCTAAAGAATGCTGGAAAGAAGCTACTATTGAAGAGCATGAATGGTGGTCTGAATTAAGATATTATGAAGCTTTATCTTTTCAAAAACTTGGAAAATATATTGAAGCTGAAAAAATATTAAATGATATGATTGAAAAAGCTAATGAAAATTTAAAATATAATGATATTGCTTATTGGCATTTTATAAAAGGTTTAGCTCTTAAAGGCAAAGGCAAATATTTTGAATCTGTAGAAGAGTTAGAAAAAGCTTTAATAATGGATCCTACTAATAGAAAATGTAAAAGGGAATTAAGAGAATTAAAAGAGAAACTTTTAGTTTATTATATTTCTTTATAAAATTAAATAAATTGTTGGAATTTCTAGAATTTCCACTACTCTATAAAGCTTAATATAGTAGTACTTTAAAGTACTACTTATGAGCAATCCGGTTTTGTTAAAAGTAACTCGTAAAGGTCAAATAACTCTTCCAAAAAAGTATAGAGATATGCTTAATATAGAAGAAGGAGACATAATATATGCTCTTCTAGAAGGAAATAAAATAGTATTAATGAAACCAGGTATTCCAGAGCCTGGAGAACCTGTGGGTGGAGAAGAATATAAAAAGTTAATCCTACGTTTAGAAGAGGAAAGGAAAAAGTGGTCCTAATATTAGATACTAGATTTTTAATAACTCATACTTTCCCTCCCTCTGAAGAAATTAGGAAAAAGATAAAAGAGTTTGCATCTAAAATAGCTAAAGAAGGGCTAATTATTCCATCAATTGTTATAACAGAATTTATTAAAATTGCTGGTTATAAAATAGGAATGGAATCAGCTAAAATCAGACTTAGAATATGGATAAGTGGAGGAGCTAAAATTGTTCCCTTAGATGAAGAGCTTGCTTTTTTTGCAGGAGAAATGGCTTTATCCCACATAAATATTCCAATATGTGATGTGATAATAGGAACTATTGCAAAGCATATTGGAGCTAAAGTAGTTAGTGATGATCCTCATTTTGAAGAGCTCGATATTAAAACCTTATGGTATGAATAATATTTATTATAGATTTAAAAATAGAAAACATAATATTAATAAAATAAGCTAAAACTTATTATTTAGTAAAAAAGAGAAAAATTAATAAATTGCGAAGGGTTAAAAATGTCAAACTTGATGAATAATGATGAGAAGGCTTATTCGATAGAGATTTCTTCTTTACATCAATATGAAAAAAGAGTTTTACAAGCTCTTGGAAAAGGTATCAAAAAAATTGATGAAATGTTTTCTGCTATAGGATTAAGCAAAGATGCTATTAGATGGGCTTTATATCAATTAAAAGGAAAAAATTTAGTTAAAATAAATGAGAAAAAAATCATATATTATGAATTAGGAGAAGAGGGGAAAAAATATTTAGATAAAGGCTTTCCTGAAACAAGATTATTGAAAAAAATTGGAAAAGAAGCTTTTTTAAATGAAATAAATCTTGAAAATGATGAAAAGAACTATGGAATTCCTTGGGCAATTAAAAATGAATGGATTAAAATTTTTACTAAAGAAGGAAAAAGAGTAATTGTTTTAACTAATAAGGGAGAGAAAGCTTTATTTGAAGAATATTTACCTTATAAAATTCTGAGGAAAATTTATTCAAAAGAAGCTTTAACAATCGAAGAAGAAGAATTTCTTAAAGTATTGAAAAGTAGAGGTGAAATTTTAAAAGAAAAAGAAATTGAAGAATTAGAAATAGAATTAACTCCTTTAGGTAAAAGCTTATTAGAAAAAATTGAAATTGAAGAAGAAGTAAATGTATTAACAAGAGAACTTATAATTACAGGAAAATGGAAAGAAGTTAAGCTTAGACCATATGATGTAAAAGCTTTTGTTCCAAAAGTTTATCCAGGTAGAAAACATCCATATCAACAAATTATAGATGATTTAAAGAATATATTAATTGGACTTGGATTTGAAGAAGTTTATGGTTCTCCAATTGAAATAAATTTTTGGAATTGTGATGCTCTTTTTATGCCATCTGATCATCCAGCAAGAGGGATACATGATATATTTTATTTAAAAAAGCCAAATAAAGGGATTGTAAAAAATATTGAATGTTGGAAGAAAGTTGGAAAAACTCATTTAAATGGTTGGAAAACTGGTTCAAAAGGATGGGGAAATTGGGACTCAGAATTAGCTTTACGCTTAATACTTAGAAGTCAAACAACAGCAGTTTCAGCTCGTTATTTATCAAATTTAAAAATCGAAAATATTCCAAAGAAAATTTTCACAATAGATAGAGTTTATAGACCTGACCCAATAGATGCTACACATTTACCGGAATTTAATCAATGTGAAGGAATAGTTGTTGCACCAAATGTTAATTTAAGAAACCTTATAGGGTATATGAAAGCAATATGTGAAGGACTTGGAATAAAAGAAGTTAAATTTCAACCTGCTTTCTTTCCATTTACTGAACCTAGCGTTGTAGGTTATGTGAAACATGAAAAGCTTGGATGGATAGAAGCTTTACCTGGAGGAATATTTAGACCTGAAGTAACTTTACCATTAGGAATAAATGTTCCTGTTTTAGCATGGGGTTTAGGAATAGATAGATTAGCTATGATTGTTTTAGGAGTAGACGATATAAGAACACTTTTTTCAACAGATTTAGAATGGATTAGAAATTCTATAATACCAAAATTGGAGGGATAAATATGCCAACAATTTCTTTCGATAAAAAAGATCTAATAGAATTAATTGGTAAAAAAATAGATGAAGAAGAATTATTATATTGCATAAGACAATTTAAAGGAGAAGTTAAAAGTTTTTCTAATGAAGAAATAACTATTGAACTTGAGCCTGATAGACCAGATTTATTTAGTATAGAAGGGTTAGCTAGAGCTATTAAAGGATATCTTGGAATAGAAAAAGGTTTACATAAAAGTGCTTTAATGAAAATTGATAATTCAAAAATTTCAATTAAAATTATTAATGCTAAATTAAGACCGTTTGTAGCTTCTGCAATAGTAAAAAACATAAAATTTACAGATAAATCTATTAAAAGTTTAATGAATACTCAAGAAGCTTTAAATGAAACAATTGGAAGAAGTCGTAGAAAAGTAGCTATAGGAATACACGATTTTGATAAAATAGAGCCTCCAATATATTATTCAGATGCTCCATACAATTTTAAAATTATTCCTCTTGATTTTCATGAAGAAATGACTCTTGAAGAAGTTTTATATAAACATCCTAAAGGGATAAAATTTAAACATCTTTTAAATGGAAAAAGTTTTCCGATATATTACGATAAATTAGGGATTTTTAGTTTTCCACCAATTATAAATAGTGAAAGAACAAGAGTTACTGAAAAAACTAAAAATATATTTATAGAAATAACTGGTACAGACGATTTAGCTGTAAAGCAAACATTGAATATTCTTGTAACAGATCTAATTGATCGTGGTGGCTTAATTCAAAAAGTTAAAATTGAGGGTAAAAGAAAATATACTACACCAGACTTAAAACCAAAGAAACATATTATTAAAATAAATGATGTAAACAATTTAATAGGGTTAAAACTTACACCTATAAAAATAAAGAATTTATTAGAAAGAATGAGATATGGGATTGGAAAAATTTATTCTAATAAAATTGAAGTATTATACCCAGCTTATAGAATAGATATTTTGCATTCTGTTGATATTATTGAAGATATTGCAATAGCATATGGATATGATAAACTCATTCCTGAATTACCTAAAATATCAACTATTGGAAGCTTATCTTTAATAGAAAAAGAAGAATCTAAAATAAGACAAATATTAATTGGTTTAGGTTTTCAAGAAATTAGAACATTTACTTTAAGTAATGAAAAAATTCAAGCTAAATTAATGAATTTAAATAGTTTAGATTTAATTGAAATAGAAAACCCTGTAACAATTGAGATTAATTGTTTTAGAAGATGGATTACACCACACTTAATGAATTTTTTATCGATTAATAAGCATGTAAAATATCCGCAAAGAATATTTGAAATAGGTTATGTTGCTTTTCCTGATGAAAAATTTGAAAATAAAGTAAGAACTTTAAGAAATACTGCTGTAGTAATAGCTAGTTCTGAAACAAACTTTAGTGAAATTAAATCTGTTCTTGAAGCATTTGCATCTTTACTTGGATGGAATATAGAATTAATTGAAGAAAATTATCCATATTACATAAATGGAAGATCTGTTAAAATTATTAAAGATGGAAAAGAAATAGGTTTTATGGGAGAAATACATCCTCAAATATTAAATAATTTTGAATTAGAAGTGCCAGTTACATCTTTTGAGATTACTCATAGGATTTTAGAATAAATTATATTTCTATTTTTTCCATTTTCTTTGATAATTCTGAAAATGCTTCACTTAATTCATTTGCTAATTCTTTATCAATCCATATTGGTGGAGTATTAATCCATTTTCCTTCTTCATTTCTAAAAGAAGTAGTTAATCTTATTCTTAAACCAATTTCTGTTTTATACAATCTAACCCAAATATTTACATCTTTTGAAGTAAGTTGAAAACCTCCTTCTATTTCTTTATCACTTCTTACTTCTACTTTCTTTAAGAAAGGCATGATTTTTCAATTATTTTATTAAATTTAAGTATTTAACCTTTTTATTTTAAGCTAGTATTTCTTTAAGAAAATTTTCTAATTCTTCTTTTCCTTCCATATTTTTTATAAGAATTTTTCCTGTTCTATAGATATTAACTTCTTTATTTTTTATTTTTATTTTTGTAAATAATGGAGAATCAAAAATTTTTTCTTCAGTTTTTGATAATATTTTTTTAATCGCTTCATCTTTTTTGTTTGATCTTAAAATTACTATAAAATTTCTATGTTTTCCACAAGATTCATTTATTTGAGAAACATAATCTGATATTGACATTTATTTCTCACTTAATTTTTCAATTTCTTTTAATATTTCAATCATTTTATCGATTTCATTTTTAGTATTATATAAATAAAAGCTTATTCTTGCAGAAGATGGAATATTTAAAGAATTATGCAATGGTTGAGCACAATGAAAACCACTTCTAATAGCAATACCATATTGATCAAGAATTAAAGCAACTTCATTTGAATCAAAACCATTTATATTAAAAGCTATTATTCCACTTCTTTCTTCTATATTTTTCACTCCATAAATAATTGCTTTATTTAATTCATTTTCCATTCTTTTTAATGCATATTCTGTGATTTCTCTTTCATATAATTTAATATTTTCCATTCCTATCTTTTTTAAATATCTTATTGCTTCCATTAAGCCTATTCCTCCAGCAATATTTTGAGTACCACCTTCAAATCTCCATGGTAAATCATTCCATTTAATACTACATTTTTTCTCTTTCTCATTAAAAATAACATTATATATTGTATCTCCTCCTCCAATGAATGGTTCCATATCTTCCATAATTTCTCTTTTTGCATATAAAACTCCAATACCTGTTGGTCCAAGCATTTTATGACCACTAAAAGCAGCAAAATCACAATCTATTTCTTTAATATCAAATGGCATATGTGGAACAGATTGAGCAGCATCAAGAATTACTAAAGAATTATTTTCATGAGCTATTTTTGAAATATATTTAGCATCATTTATTGTTCCTAAAACATTCGATATATGTGGAAAACTTATAATTTTCGTTTTTTTATTTATTAATTCTTCAAATTCATTATATTTTAAAGTTCCATTAGGATTTAATCCAATATATTTAACTTTAATTCCTTTAATTTTTTCAAGTAAAATCCATGGAATTATATTGCTATGATGATCCATTAAAGTAACTATTATTTCATCCCCTTTTTTAAGCTTTCTTAAACCTATAGTATAAGCAATAAAATTTATTGCTTCAGTTGTATTTTTTACAAAAATTATTTCTTCATAGCTTTTAGCATTAATAAATTTTGCTACTTCATAATGTGCTTCTTCGTATAATCTAGTTGATTCTTGGCTTAAGGTATGTACAGCTCTATGAATATTTGCATTATATTTTTCATAATAATCTTTTATAGCATTTATAACTTGTATAGGCTTTTGAGTTGTTGCAGCATTATCAAAATATATTAATGGATAACCATTTATTTCTCTTTTTAATATTGGAAAATCTTCCCTTATTTTTAATGGATCTAAATGCATATTTAGCCCATCTTAATTTTTATTTTCTTTAATTTATAAAATTTATGGATATAAATAAAGTTTAATTATTAAAATTTATTAATAAGTAGATCGATAACATTGTTATAAAAATAGTCGGGAAAGTGGTCTATATTGTGTTCATTGAACTTTCAATATTAAAACCTCATGAAGAAATTGATTTTAAACATTTAGAAAAACTTAAAAAAAGAATAATAAAAGATGGATATATTAAAGATCCAATTATCGTTGATAAAAATTATAATATTATTATTGATGGACATCATAGAGTAGAAATTTTAAAAGAATTATCTTGCTTAAAAGCACCAGTTCATTATATTGATTATTTAAGTAATGAAGTTAAAATAAAAACATGGTATCCTGCAATAAAATTGCCTGAAAATGAAATATTAAAAATATTCGATGGAAAAATTTCAATACTAAAAAATGAAAATAATATTAAGAATAAATGTGTTCTAAAACTTTATGATAAAATTTTTATTATAAATTCTAGTAGAAATGAAATTATGGAGAATTTATTAAAAAATATTGAATTAAAATATTTTTCATCAAAATATTATGCGATGAAATTACTTAAAGAGAAGAAGATTAATGGATTTATTATATTTCCACCAGTTACTAAAGAAGATGTTTTAAAAATGGTTTTTTCAAATAAAAAATTCCCTCCAAAAACAACTAGACATATAATAAAAAATAGGCCTAAAAATTGGTATATTCCATTTTCACTTTTAAAATAAATCGAAAATTATAATTATTAGAGAAAAATATTAATAATAAAGAAACACATTAATTATAAAAAGTGAATCTACTATGATTGTTGCGAATAGTATTATTGATTTAATTGGAAAAACTCCTATGGTAAAAATAAATAAATTAACAAAAGAAAATGATGCAACAATATATGCAAAATTAGAATGGTATAATATTGGTGGTTCTGTAAAAGATAGAATGGCATTATATCTTATAGAATATGCAGAAGCTTCTGGAAAATTAAATAAAGAAAAAACAATTTTAGAAGCAACTTCTGGAAATACTGGAATAGCTCTTGCAATGATTGCAGCAGTAAAAGGATATAAAATCACAATTATTATGCCAGAATCTGTTAGTATAGAAAGGAGAAAAATTATAAAAGCATATGGTGCCGAATTAATTTTATCTCCTGGAGAAAAAGGAACTGGAGGAGCTATAGAACTTAAACAAAAGATTCTTAAAGAAAATCCCGAAAAATATATAGATATAGATCAATTTAAAGATCCTGCAAATATTTTAGCACATTATCAAACTACTGGAAAAGAAATACTTGAACAAACAAATGGAGAAGTTGATATGATTATAGTTGGAATAGGAACTGCTGGTACTGGTGTAGGAGTTTCTATGCGTGTAAAAGAATATAATTCAAATATAAAAATTGTTGGAGTAATGCCAAGTTTAGGTGTAAGTATACAAGGATTAAGAAATCCAAAGGAACCTTATTCAACAAAATTATTTAGAAAAGAATTTTTTGATGAAATTATAGAAATATCAAAAGAAGATATTCCTAAAATTTTTGAAGTTGCTCGAAGGATGGCAAAAGAAGAAGGGTTATTAATTGGAATTAGTAGTGGAGCAATAATGTATGTTGCATTAAAAAAAGCAAGAGAATTAGGAAAAGGTAAAAAAATAGTTGCAATATTACCAGATTCAGGAATGAAATATTTAAGCACGGATTTGTTTGAAGAATGAAAAATTTTTAAATTATGCTAATATAAAGTATTTTAATGCTTCATCAATATTTGAAACTTCATAAACTTCCATTCCATATTTTTCTTTCATAATATTTGCTAAATTCACATATTCTATATCATAATAAATAAATGTAAACGGCCCTTTTTTAATTTCTTTCTCAACATATATTGGTTGAATTATTTGCCCTTTAGGAACTAAGAATATTTTTGCTCCATTTTTAGCAGCTGCTTCAGCTTTTTGCATAACTCCTCCAACTTTCCCAATTGTACCATCCGGAGAAATTGTTCCAGTTATAATCACATCGTTTCTTAAAACTTTTCTTTCAATAATACTTATTAATAAAACAGTCATTGCTCCTCCAGCACTTGGACCATCAACAGCAGATATATTTTCTCTAGTTCTAACAGAAAAAACAACATCATAAGATCTTAAAGATTTACCAGTTTTTAATTCAGCTACTTGAACTGCTGTTCTTGCAGCACTTTGAAAATCGATTCCTATAAGTACTGGTTCAGTATTAACAAGTACTCTCCCTTCTCCAAAACTTACTTGACAAGAAATATTCATTATTGTTCCTTCATATTTATATATTCCAAAAAATGGATCTACAATAATAGTTTTAACAGCTGCAGCATATATTATGCCTTCAGCATATTTTTCTAATGTAATATTTGCAGGTTGTTGCTTCATTAATTCATTTACAAGAGAGGAATAATATTTTGTTAAATTTTCATAATAACTAAGTTGATTTTTAAGGTCTGTAATTTGACTTAAAAGAGAATTAATTTGATTTAATTGTTTTTGACTAAGGTCCAATTGCTCTCTTATAATTTCCCCTCTATTTAAAAATTCTAAATAAAGATATACATTTAGTGTTATTGAAATTATTAAAAGTATGCCCATTATTAATAAATTTTTATTTTTCATAAAAAACCCTCATATTTTGATTGTATAAAAATTTTAGAAAACTTATTTAAAAAGGTTTATAATTCCATTATGTTTCCATTTTGTTTCAATATTTACCAGAAAACTTTAATATTAGATTTAGATTTATAATAAGAAAAAAAGAGTGGTGGTACTTGCTAAATAAAATTGAAGACATTGGTAATCAAAAAGTTTTAATACATAATCCTGAAAAATGCACTGGATGTTTACTTTGTATGATTGCTTGTAGTTATAAACATTTTAATATATTTGATTTAAATAAATCTCATATAAATATTCTTCAAAATCCAGAAAAAGAGAATAGCTTTATAGGAATATATTGTACGCATTGTGATGAGCCTGCTTGTTTAGCTTCATGTCCAGTAGAAGCAATCACTAAAGATATTGAGACTGGATGGGTTAAAATAAATTCTATAAAATGTATATTATGTAAAAGCTGTATTTATGCATGTCCAATTTCTCATCCATGGTTTATAGAAGATTATAAAAAAATGGTTAAATGCGATTTTTGTGATGGGGATCCTTATTGTGCAAAATTTTGTCCAACAGAAGCTATAAAAGTTGTAACAAGAAAAGAAGCTTATGAATTTATTAAAAATATATTAAATTTTAATAGGTGAATGAAATGAATGAAGAAAGAATTTACCCTCTTAGGAAACCTTTCAAAAATCCTACTCCAGAAGTAGCTAAGCCACTTATAAAAAATGTTTTTAAAACTGGCCATGTTTATTTACTTGAAGATTTTGTTTCAAGCGATAGAGAAATGATTGGTTTAGAAAGCATACCTAAAGCTGCATTTGATAATAAAAAAGCTATTGAAGAAATAAAAAAAATATTTGAATTAACAGAAACTCATAAAAAAACAAAGTTTGATATAATAAAAGAAGAATTTAAGGGATGATAAATGATTAATGAAAAAGCATATGCAATTTTTTGGGGATGTACAATACCAATTATGCAACCATATGTTGAAAAAGCTACTAGATTAGTATTTGAAAAAATGAATGTAAAACTTATTGAAATGGATGGAGCTACATGCTGTCCAGAACCTGAAATATCAAGAATGTCCGACTTAAAATACTGGAGAACGGTAGCTATTAGGAATCTTAGTATAGCTGAAGAAATGAAATTAGATGTATTAACTTTATGTAATGGATGCTATGATGTTCTTTCAGAGGCTCTAAAAGAAACAAAATCTAATATAGAAACATTTAATGAAGTTAATAATTTTTTATCAAAAATAGGTAGAAGTTTTAAAGGGGAAATAAAAGTTAAACATGCTATAGAAGTTCTTTATGATGATATAGGTTTAGGAGAAATTAAGAAATATTTAGTTAAACCTTTAAAAAATTTAAATGTAGCTATTTTTAATGGATGTAGACTTCTTAAAGAAGAAGAGAAAGACTTTCCTAAAAAATTTAGAGAATTAGTTAAAAATCTTAATGCAAAAATTATAGATTATGAATATGATAAAATGTGTTGTGGATTACCATTACTTTATTCAAATCAAGAAATGGCTTTTAAAGATAGAGGTGCTGTAAAAATAAAAAATGCAAAAAATGCTGGTGCAGATGTTTTAACAGTTTTTTGTCCAGCATGCTTTAATATTCTTGAAAAATCTCAATTTGTAGCAAATATAGAAGAAAAACTACCAATAATGAATTATATGGAATTACTTTGTTTAGCAATGGGTTTTTCAATTGATGATTTTGGAGCATTTCTTCATAGAATACCTATAGATAGCATAATGGAAAAAATAGAGGGTTGAATATGATTATTCGATTAATATTATTTATATTTTCTATTATAGGAATTTTATTATCTTCAAATATAGCTGCTTTAATTAATTTAAAAACAGATATTTTATTATTTCTATTTATAGAATTTTTATCCATTAGCATAATTTTTTTAATAATATCTATTTTAAAGGAAAAATTGTATCCAGAAAAAATAGATTTGGAAGAAATTTTTATAGGAGGAGCTGCTAAGACTCCATATATTGATTCGAATGAAATAATTCATCCTTTAAGGAAAGTGAAGAAGAATGATAGAAAATAGTATAAAAAATATTTTAGAAGATTTAAGCAATTTAATAATTGAAACTCATGATATTAAAATTAATAAACAATTAACAAAAATATTAACTATAGATAAAGAAAAATTAATTGAAATTGCTAAAAAAATTCTAAAAAATTCCAATTCAAGATTAGTTCATGAAATTGCTATAGATTTAGGAATAGATGGGTTTAAAATTATACAATTGTATGAAATATTAAATTCTGAAAGAAAAGCATATCATATAGGTATTGAAAGTTATTTTCCAAGAGAAGAATCTAAAATCCCTTCCCTTGCAGCTATAACTTATCAAGCTAATTGGGCTGAAAGAGAAATAATGGAACTTTTAGGAATAGAATTTGAGGGGCATCCAGATAAAAGACATTTATTTTTACCATATGAATGGCCTAATGAAGTAGAAGCTGGAATAGAAGAAGCAAAAAAGATTGGTTTTAATGTTTTTCCAAAACCTGAGCCTCCAAATATTCTCCCAATAGGACCATATCATCCAGCCTTACTTGAGGGTGTATTCTTAAGATTAAAAGTTGATGGAGAAACAATTATAGATGCTGATTTAAAACCTGGTTTTAATCATAGAGGAGTGATGAAACTTGGAGAAGAAAGAAGCTATTGGAGAAATCTATATCTTTTTGAAAGAGTATGTGGAATATGTAGCGCGGATCATACTAATGCTTATGTTTTAGCTGTTGAGAATCTTTTTAATATAGAGCCTCCAGATAGAGCAAAATATATTAGAACTTTAGGAATTGAACTTGAAAGAATTGCTAGTCATTTGCTTTGGCTTGGAGTTGCAGCAGATTTAATTGGTTTTAAAACATTTTTCATGTGGTGTTGGAAAGAAAGAGAAAAAGCAATAGATTTACTTGAAAGGCTTTCTGGAAATAGAACTATTAAAGGGATTGCTAGATTCGGAGGAGTTAAAAGAGATTTAGAAAAAGAAGAAATAGAAAAAATGATTGAAAAATTAAAAGATATTGAAAAGAGTGTAAAGAATCTTCTTGATATTGCATATAATAATTCAATTTTAAGAAAAAGAACAGAAGATATTGGAGTATTAGATTTTCAAAATGCAATAGAACTTGGTGCAGTAGGTCCTGTAGCAAGAGCAAGTAATTGGAAAATAGATGTAAGACATGATTGTCCATTTGATGCATATAGTCAAGAATACACTACATGGGATGTTATAGTAGATAATGGTAAAGATGTGTGGGCTAGAGTAATTGTAAGAATAAAAGAAATTTTTGTATCTATAGATATTTGTAATCAATGTTTAAATGCATTAAAAAATATTAAAGGAGAAATAGTTACTTCAGAAAAAATTGAATTAAAAAGAGGAGAAGGAATTGGAAAAGTAGAAGCTCCGAGAGGGGAATTAATATATTATTTAATGAGTAATGGTGAACCAATTCCATATGCTGTAAGAATAAGAACTCCTAGTTATAGAAATAATGCAATTGTGCCATTTATATTAAAAGGGTATAGGATATCTGATGCTCCAATAATTTATGGAAGTGTTGATCCATGTATGTCATGCACAGATAGAGTCCAAATTATAGATATAAAATCTGGTGAAAAGAAAATTATTACATTAAATGATTTAATAAAGGAGGTAAAATAAATGATTATTGAAATAATATATTTCATAAGTTTAATAATTTTCAATATATTCCTTAGTTTTATTTTCCTATTTTTATTTAGAAAAATAAATGCAAAATTTCAAGGAAGAAAAGGGTTACTATTAATTGTGCCAAAAGATTTAAGAAGAATAATTGGTCCAACAAAAATAATGCAACAATTTTATGATATATTAAAACTTTTTTATAAACAAACAATAATACCTAAAAATTCTAATAGAAAAATTTTTATAATAAGCCCGATCATTAGTTTCATTTTATCGATTATAATCATACCATTTTTATATTTTCCAATAATAAATGATGCTCAACAAAAATTTTTATCCATTCCATTTGATTTAATTATAATAACATATGCGATAATCCTCATACATGTTTTTTGGAATATTGGAGCATATGCAAGTGCTTCTCCATGGGCTTATATTGGAATTGAAAGGAGTGAAAAATTAAACTTTTTTGCACAAATGTCTTTTATTTCATCAATTTTCAGTATAGCAATTTTATCAAATAGTTTATCTCTTAAAGAAATAGTTATAAAACAAAATATTCCATATATTTTATTAAATCCATTTTCAGCAATCTCATTTATTTTATTCATTTTAGTTAATTTTAATTTAAAACCTTTTGATATATCTGAAATAGAAGTTGAAATAGTTTCAGGACCTTTTACAGAATATTCAGGGAAATTACTTGGTTTAATAGAATTAACAAAAACTATTTTATTCTATACTAATTCAATCTTATTCGTAAATATTTTCTTAAAAAGCGGAGAATTCTTTTTATCAATAATCAATCTATTTTTATTATTAATATTTGCTGGAATATTCATAATAATTCTTTCAATAATAAATAATATTTTCCCAAGCTATAGAATAGATCAGGCATTAAAAATTTATCCAATCTTAGTTATTATATTCTCTTCTCTTTCATTAATACTTAGTTTTATTCATAAAATATTTTTTGGGTGAAAAAATGAAAAATATGAAAACTTTAATTGAAGCTTTAAAAAATATTCATAGTAAAGAAACTATAAGTTATCCAATTGGAGAATGGCCTGGTAAAAAATATAGTAACATTCCAGAAACGTTAAGAGGGAGGCCCATAATAGATGAGGGAAAATGTATTGGATGTGAAGCATGCTATAATGCATGTAGTGCATTTACAATTAAATTTTTTGATGAAGAAGAAAAAAGAAGATATAGAATAGATATTAATAAATGCGTTTTTTGTGAAAGATGTGAAGATATATGTCCAGAAAAAGCTATAAAACTTTCAAATGAATTTGAGCTTACACATTTTCCTGAGGAAAATGAAGAAAAAAGATATATAAAATGGATAAAGCTTTTAAAAAGTTGTAAAAATTGTGGAGAAAAATTTGCAGCAATGGATCAAATAAATAAAATCCGTGAAAGAATTTCTTTAAATATTAATCCAAAAGTTTCTGAAGAAGCATTAAAAGATTATGAAATATATTCAAATTATTGTCAAAAATGTAGAAAAATACTTTCTTATAAAATAGGAATAAATCCATCAAAATATTATTTAAGAATTGAGAAAAATTTAAAGGAGATGAGTTAATTGTTCTCTTTGTTAAAGAAAAAAGCTAGAATGTATTCACCTTGGATATATCATTTTCATGCAGGAGGATGTAATGGTTGCGATATAGAAACTTTTGCAACTCTTATCCCTAGATTTGATATTGAAAGATTTGGAGTAAAACTTGTCAGTTCTCCAAGACATGCAGATATAATAATAGTTAATGGGCCAATTACAAAACAATTTGTTCCAATGCTTTTAAGAGTATATAATCAAGTTCCAAATCCAAAAATAGTTATTGCAATAGGTTCTTGCGCTTTAACATGCGGAGTATTTAATAGAAATGGAGAAGAAAATTATGCTTTAGCAGGACCAGCTGAAAAACTTATACCTGTGGATGTATGTGTTCCAGGATGTCCACCAAAACCTGAAGCAATAATACAAGGGGTAATATTTGCTATTAAGAAACTATCCTATAAAAAATAAAGGGAATTAAGAAAATAATAAATTTTATTTTCTAAGTTTTAGCTGCTTCTTCTGCTCCTCCAGTAGGCTTTTCTGGAGGTGGCGGTGGTGGAGCTGCACATTTTTCAAGGAAATCTTGAATACAAGCAAGAGTATAGAGATTTTGAGCGATCTCAACATATTTATTTGTAGCAAATTGTTTTATTGTTTTTATTTTAAAAGCTTTGTATAATAATTTAGCATCTTCTTTTGAAATTCCCTTAATAGCTTCTACAGGCAAATTTCCAAGTTTCTTAAATTTTTCAGGTTTATATTTTTTATCAAGAGATTTAGTAGCCATTTTTGCTAAATTTGTTAATGATTGAGCTACATATACATGATGATTACAAGCTAAATCTTCTATTGTTTTTATTTTAAAAGCTTTGTATAATAATTTAGCATCATTTTCAGATATTCCGCTTATTGCATTAACTGGTTGTTTAATAAGTTCTTTAGGAGACATATTTTCATATGGTTTATCGACAACTTTTTTAATATATTCTTCTAATGTAACCATTTTCTTTCAAAAAAATATATTATTAGATAATATATAAAATTTATGTTTTTCTATATCCTAAAATAATGATGAAACGGATATAATTAATTTCTAAACTTTTAAAAAATAAAGCTTTTAAAATAAATAGAAAAGATTCTTTTAAGTAAGCTTAATGATTTATCGTTTTAAATCTATTTCTTTTTCTTAACTATGATTAAAATAATAATTATCGCTCCAATTATTATACCGATTATACTATAAATAGCATTCAATCTAGTTATTTCTAATTCATTCTTTAATTTAGAAATATCTTCTTTTTGTAAAGAAATTGTCGAGTTTAATTCTTCAACTTTACTTTTCTCTATTTGAATATTATATTCTAATTGCTCTATTTTTTTATTTAATTTTTCTATTTCTAAGTCTTTTTCTTTTAATTCTGAAATTAATGGAGCAGTTATATTAGGCAATAATATGGCTTTTTCTAATAATAAATCTGCTTTATAAGAGAGATTTTCTATAATATTATATGCATTAATATAATCCATTTTCTTATATTCATTATTTGCTTCATTAAGTAAAAATTTAATTTCATTAATACTTTCTTCAATTTCCTTAGATTTTATTTTACTATTCATTATTTTTTCTATTTCATTAATTTTTTTATTTATATCTATAATCAATTTATCAACATGAATTCTATTTATAGCATCTTTATCAAAAGAACTAAAACTATAAGCATATGAAAAATAACTCATTGTAGAATTTACAAAATTCCCTATATCGCCATATTCAAATGGATGCATTAAACCTAACATATGCCCAATTTCATGTATAATTGTTTGAGTTAAACCTAATCCCTTACCTTCTTGTTTTGGCGAAACATATTCTCCATAAGTAAGATCTTGCTGACTTATTCCAATTAAAATAAGTTCTTTTAAAGAAGCACCAAGTATAGTTTTAAATTCTGGATGGAGATTCATGATGTACCATTTATATTTAAAATAGAAATGTGTATTATTACTAAAGGCAAATATAAATATTGGTATAGTATATTTTTCTTTATTTCTAGTAAAATATATGAATTTGTTTAAGTTATTCTTAAGATAATTGTATATTGCTTCTGCATCAACATATGTAGCATTTATATCTGAAATAAATAAATATCTATGTATCCAAGAATTTAAAAAAACAGTATTTTCTTTTAAAATTTTTTCTAATTCGGGATAATTTAATAAATTTTCAAATCTTACTTTTATATCAATATTTGAATATGGTATAAGATTTTTAATAGCATTTTTTATATAATTAATATTTATAGCATTGTTTATTGAAACATTTTCTTTTTCTTCTAATCTTCTATTATCAAATACTATTAATTCAATCATATAATTTTTACTAATTGGCGGATCATAAACAAAATTTGGTAAAGCAAGATTGTATATAAATTCAATTATATAATCTGCTAATAGTTCTGTTAACCATTTTCCTCCGATAGGAGTATATGGATTTATTCCTTGATCTCCCATAATAACTTGTATGGGCAAATCAAACCATTCAGAAATAAATGTTGGACCCGCACTTAAATCAATGAACCAAAATCTATAATTTCCTCCCCAACCAGTTGCAAAACCTCTATATCTTAAACGATATCCAAGGTCTTTATCTTCATAGGAAACACTATAATAATGTGCTGTTACTTCTAATAATGGAAAACCTAAACTTCTAGCTTTTAAAAAATCTGAAAATTGCTCATAATTAATAGATGGTAAATCGTGCATATCAAGAAGTATTATAGTATAACCATTCTCAGGAAAACCTCCATATTCTTCTTTATTTTCATAAAGCCATTTTTCAACTAAAGTAGCATTATAAAAAATTGCTTTAATTTTAGTAGGTTCTTTCTTAAACCAATCTATACCTATTTCATAATGATAAAACCATGGATTTTCTTCTTCTTTCTCTTCTCCTATACTTGTTAAATATTTAGCTAATTTAATTCTAAATTCTTGCGACATAAAAACAAATTCATATTTTAATTCATATAAAACTCCAGTTGTAATTTCATCCATAAGAATTATATTTGTTTTATTTTTTGGAAGTAAATTTTCTAAAAATTGAGTATCGATTATTTCTTTATTAAAATAAGGACCTACTAGAATAACTTTAATATTTATTGGCACTTTTCTTTGAATTGCATCATTTTTTTCATTAGCTTTAGTATTAATTATAAAAAAAGGATTTAATAGCAATATTATAAAAAACAAAAATATTATTTTCCTCATATTATTCGTAAAAATTATAAATGGTATTCTTTATTAACTTTTATATTCTTTCATTTCTATATTAAAAAAACATTTTTGAAATTTTAGAAATTCTCATTTAATTTTAACGATAAATTTATAAGACATTATAATGTTAATTATATGAAGTATTATGGTTTTTCCAGAGAAATTTTTATGGGGTGTTTCTTCTTCTGGTTTTCAATTTGAAATGGGCGATCCTTTAAATAAAAGCTTAGATCCAAATACAGATTGGTATGCTTGGGTTCATGATAAACAAAATATAGATAAAAAAATAGTAAGTGGAGATTTACCTGAAGATGGACCTAATTATTGGTTTCTTTATAAAAATGATCATGAAATTGCTTATGAATTAGGTTTAAAAGCTTATAGAATTGGTATAGAATGGAGTAGAATATTTCCAAAGAGTACAATTAATTTAAAAGTTGATATTGAAAAAGCAAGCGATGGAAAAATTTCTAAAATAAATGCAGAAGAAAGTTTAATGGAAAAACTTGAAAAAATAGCTAATATTGAAGCTTTAAATCATTATAGGTCAATAATTACAGATTTAAGAAATAAAGGATTTAAAGTATATTTATGTTTAAATCATTTTACATTGCCTATATGGATTCATGACCCTATCATTGTTAGAAATTCAAAATTAAAAAAAGGACCAAAAGGTTGGTTTGATGAAATTACAATAATAGAATTTTGGAAATTTGCAGCTTTTTTAGCATGGAAGCTTGGAGATTTAATAGATTATTGGATTACTTTTAATGAACCAATGGTTGTTGCAGAAAGTGGTTATTTAGCTATTGAAGCTGGTTTTCCACCTAGTTTAAGAAATTTTAATGCTTTTAAAAAATCTTTAATAAATATGATTATAGCACATGCAAGAGCTTATGATGCTATAAAAGAATGGGATAATATTAAAGCAGAAGAAAATTCTTTACCTGCTGAAGTAGGCATAATACAAAATATAATACCTGTAAAACCATATGATTATAATAAAAAAATAGATAATGAAGCCGCAAAATTTATTAATCATATACATAATTTATTATTTTTAGAAGCAATATCAAAAGGATGGCTTGATGAAAATTTAAATGGAATTGAAGAAAAAGAAGAAATAAAAGAATATTTAAAAAATAAATTAGATTGGATTGGAGTAAATTATTATACTAGAATTGTTACAAAAGGAAGAAAATTTATCTTAGCAAAATTTCTTATAGGGCTTCCATTAATACCAGAATTTGTAAATGGGTATGGAATAAATTGTAAACCAAATAGTATTTCTAATGATAATAGACCTACTTCAGATTTTGGTTGGGAAATATATCCAGAAGGATTAAGTGAAGCTTTAAAATTAATATCTAAATATGAAAAACCCATGATAATTACTGAAAATGGCATAGCTGATTCTGAGGATAAATTAAGACCAATGTTTATATTTGAACATTTAAAAGAACTTGATAAAGTATTGAATGAAGAAAAATTAAATGTTAAAGGATATTTCCATTGGGCTTTGATAGATAATTATGAATGGGCAAAAGGATTTGGTATGAAATTTGGCTTATATGCTGTAGATTTTAAAAGTAAAGAAAAAAATAGAATTCCAAGAAAAAATAGTATAGAATTATTTAAAAAAATAATTGAAAGTGGAGAAATACCAGAAAAAATTAATTTATGAAACTCTATCAAAATAAATATTTTTTCCACTTATTGAAAGAGGAATACCAAATGCTATATCAGAATCTATTAAACCAAGTTTTATAGCTGCAACTCCTATGCTAAACATTATTCTATTATCGATATTTAAAATACTAGCAGTTTTTACAGCTGAACCTAAAGCTATTCCTAAATCTATTGCGTACATAATACAATTAGGTCCATTATAGCATTCTCCTTTTTTCTTAGAATTTTTATCAAATTCTTCACAATTATATCCGCATGCATTACAATTTATTCCTTTAGAAGAATTTCCTTTAACTCCTATAATAACTATTGCTTGAGAATTTCTAACATTTTTTGCATCTCTAATAAAAGTAGCTCTATTTTTTTCTTTACCAATTTTATCCATAATTTCTGCAATTTCTTCTTTTTCTTTACCATTAACTATTATTATTTGAATTTTATCTATTCCCCTTGCTTTTGGAGCTGTACGAGCACTTGCAGCCATTAATTTTGCAGCAATAATTATAGCTTCATTTTCTTCTTTAGACATTTTATCTCACTTTTATTTATTATGGAAAAATATTCTAAGCTATATATTTTTAGTATTATCAAATGATTTTTATTTTAAAAAATTTATTAATATGGATAATCAATTTCTTATGAAATGAATAAAAAAGAAAAAATTAGTATTTTATTAATCGTATTGATTTTTGCAAGTATTCTCTTATATGGTTTAATTTCTATTCTTTTATTACCAAGCTATCAAACTGCAATTGAAAGAACTGAAAAAATTCATAAAGAAAATGTAATTAATCTTCCAGAACCAAAAACTAAAGGAGAAATGTCTGTTGAAGAAGCTTTATTAAAACGTAGATCTATTAGAGAATATACTTCTCAACCATTAAATTTAGAACAAGTTTCTCAACTTTTATGGGCAGCTCAAGGAATTACAGAACCTAGATTAGGCTTTAGAACTGCACCTTCAGCAGGTGCAACTTATCCACTTGAAATTTATTTAGTTGTTGGTGAAAATGGAGTAGAAAAATTGGAAGCTGGAATATATAAATATAATCCACGCGAACATAATATTATTCTTTTATTAAAAGGGGATTTTAGAAAAGAATTAATGGGTGCAGGTTTAGGACAAACATGGATAGGAGAAGCACCAATAAATATTGTTATAGTAGCAATATATGAAAGAACTACTGCTAGATATGGTGAAAGAGGAATAAGATATGTTCATATGGAAGCTGGACATGTTGGACAAAATATTTATTTACAAGCTACTGCTCTTAAGCTTGGAACAGTTGTTATAGGAGCATTTTATGATGAAGAAGTACAAAAAGTTTTAAATTTACCAAAAGAAGAAAAACCTTTATACATTATGCCTGTTGGATACCCACGTAAGTAATTACTCTTTCTTTATAAAGCCGGAAGATTAAAAACTTCATTATTCATATTAAGAAATCGAAATTTATTTATTCTATGAAAAGAAAAACAACTAAACTTATACTCATATAATTTTAGTTAATTCTTACTTATAATAGTATACCAAAAATACTAGCTAGAAAGAATGATAAAAAATAAGGTAAAACAAAAATTATTTTATACTTTAAAATATCCAATTATGCTTAAAGTTAATATTATAAAAACTATTAATGTTATAACTACATATTTCCAATCTTTAATTATAGAAAAATATGCTACTGAAACTATTACTCTTATGTATTGAGTTAACATTAGTAATAATATTCCTATAGCCATAAATGTATAAGATAAATTATTCTGGAAAATATTGTTAAATATATTAATTAAGACTATGAATAGGTTTTCTCCTTTAAGAGTCCAATTTTCTTCTAGTACTATTTCTTTAGTTTGAATTAAATATATGATTACACCTATTAAGAGAAAAATTATTGAAAAAATAACTCCAAATGTTAATATGCGGCTTATTAAATCTTCAAAATCATTTTTTCTTTTTACCATGGTGCTATCATTCCTTTATATAGCATTTGAATTATTAAGTATAGAACTATAACTAAAAATAAATATCTAATTGTAACATTGCTAAATTTATTTAAAATTCTGGCACCTAGTATAGCTCCTATGGTTGTACCTATAGCCATAGGTGCAACTAGATTAACATGAATTAGACCCATTTTTAAATATATAGTTGAGCCAGCAAGAGCAGTCATACCTATTATAAAATTGCTAGTTGTGCTAGATACTTTAGATGGCATTTTAAGAATAAGCTCATGAACAGAAACTTTAAATGCTCCAGCACCTATACCAAGCATACCTGCTGCTAATCCTGCAATAAACATTCCTAAACCTCCTTGTATTGCATTTGTTAATTTATAATTAACCTCTTTACCTAGTGCTTCATCAAAATAACTTCCTTCAAGATTAAGCAATCTTGAAATTTTATCTTGTTTATTCACTATTGGAAACTCTTTACCTAAATGACCTTTTAAACCTATGAATGATGTTATAAGGAATCCTGAAAAGAAAAAGTAAAGAAGCTTAGCAGATATGAAGCTTGTTATGATAGCACCTAATATAGCTCCTATAACAGTATATATTTCAAGGTACATTGCAGCTTTAACATTTGTTAATTTTCTTTCAACATAAGATGCGGCAGATCCACTTGATGTAGCTATAATAGTAACCATTCCTGCAGCTATTGCATATTTAATTGGCACACCTATTAATGTTAATAGAGGTATCATTATACTTGCTCCGCCTAAACCTGTTAAAGCTCCTAATAATCCAGTAATAAAAGATAATATTATGAGTAAAAATATATCTATCAATTTACATCTTATATTAAATTCAATAGAAAACTTGTATTAATATCTTTTTTAATAAAAATGGTCTATTTAAAAGATTCTAATATTTTTATTCTTTCTTATCTTTTACAAATTATTTTTAAAAGAATTTTAGAGCTCTATTGCCTCTAAAATAATAGATTCTTAATTTTTTCCTATTTATATAAATAAAGAAATCATGGTTTTATTAGTAGACTCTTTTCAAGAAAAATATGAAAAGAAAATACATAAATCTTTTTCAATAAGGATAGGAATATTTTTCAGAGAAAGAAAGCAATTATATAGAAAGATTTCATGGTAGTGTAGAATAATGACATTGAAATTTAAGCCATTAGATAAATGGAATTGCGAATGTGGAAAAGAGCATAAAATATCTATTGCTAAAGTTTTAATTAAAAAAGATGCTATAGAAGAAATACCTGAAATAATAAAAGAATTTCTTAATGAGAAAAAAAGATGTTTATTAGTTGAAGATGAAAATACAAAAAAGATTGCTGGGGATAAAATTGAAAAATTATTAAAAGAAAATAATTACACAGTGGATTATGTATTAATAAATAAATCTTCTATAGAAAATATAAAAAATGTTGCAAATTTATTAAAAAATTATGATTTTTCAATAGCTATTGGAGGAGGTACACCTATAGATGTAGCAAAAATGGCTACTTATATGAACAATATTGAATTCGTATCTTTCCCTACAGCTCCTTCTCATGATGGAATAGCTTCTCCAATTGTTTCTCTTATTGAAGAAAATAAAAAGAAATCTTTAGTTACACATACACCAATAGCTGTAGTAGTTGATGAAAAAATTATTTCAAACGCTCCTAAAAGAATGATAGCTTCTGGAGTTGGAGATATTTTATCTAAAATAGTTTCTTTAAAAGATTGGGAACTTGGTAAAAATGAAAAAAATGAATATTATTGCAAAAAAGCTGCTGAATTAGTTTTTTCTGCAATAGAAGATACTATAGAATTTATTGAAAATAATGGGAAAAATATTAAATTATTCATTGAAGCTTTAATAAATTCTGGAGTTTCAATGCTTATTGCAGGTTCTTCAAGACCATGCTCAGGTTCAGAACATTTATTTTCACATTATCTTGATTTAAATAGTCCTAAACCAGCAATGCATGGTGAACAATGTGGCTTAGGAGCAATAGCAATGGCTAAATATCATGAAGAGAATAATTTAGATTGGTGGAAAGAAAAAAAATATAATTGGCAAAATATAAAAAAATTATTAAATTTAATAGGTGCTCCAATAAGCATTAAACAAGTAAATATTGAAGAAGAAATTGCAATAAATGCATTAATTTATGCTCCTGATTTAAGACCTGATAGATATACTATTTTGCATAAGAAAAGACTTAATTATGATAATGCAAAAAAACTTTTATATCAAACAATAATGTGAGTAAAATGCTTAAATTTTTATCATGTTCAATTTTAGCAGGTGGAGAATCTAAAAGATTTGGTTCATATAAAGCTATTGCTATTTTTAATGGAAAACCATTAATATATCATGTATTAAAAGTTATTCAACCATTAGCATCTGAAATAATTATATGTGTTAGTAATCATGATCAATATAAAGCTATTTATAATATAATTAAAGAAAATAAAAAAGTATCAATAATTATAGATAAAAAGATTAATGTTAAAGGAGTTTTATCAGGCTTTTACACAAGTTTAATTTCTTCTAAAAATAAATATATTTTCATAGTAGCATGCGATATGCCATACATATGCGATAAAGGAATAAAATTAATGTATAAAGAAATAAAGGAAAAAAAATTAGATGCAATTGTACCTATTTGGCCTAATAAATATATAGAACCATTATTCTCAATTTATAATAGATTAGAAACGTTAAAGATTTTTGATAAAATAATTGAAAATAAAAATAATGAAAAATTAAGTTTAAGAAAAATAATTGAAAATTTAAATAAAGTAGAATATATACCTGTAGAAAAATTTTTTGCTATTAATTGTTCTGAGAAAATGTTTTATAATATAAATTATAAATTAAAATAAGTAAAGGAATTATTAAAGAAATTATACAACTATTTGTTAATATAATAATTG
>CAZHGP010000010.1:0-34203 GCA_964532175.1 uncultured Nitrososphaeria archaeon | reverse complement strand
CAAAATGATCGAACATTATGAATTTGGAAAAATAATAATTAATGGTAAAAAATATAATAGAGACTTGATTTTATACCCAAATAAAATAAATGATAGCTGGTGGCGTAAAGAAGGCCATAGATTATCAATAGAAGATATTGAAGAAATTATAAATGAAAAACCTGAAGTACTTATAATAGGTACCGGATATATGGGTATAATGGAAGTCCCTGAAAAAGTAATAGAATACGTTAAATCAAATGGAATTGAAATAATAATAGCTAAAACAAGTGAAGCTTGTAAAAAATATAATGAGCTATATAAATCTAAAAAAGTTTGTGCTGCTTTACATTTAACATGCTAATTTTATTCTTCAAAAAGGTATATTTAATTGATTTATTTCTTGTAAAGTTTCAATATTATTCATTTTAATTTTTTTATCTGAAATTGTATAAAGAATATTATTTATATAAAGTGCTCTTTTTACAGAATATGGAGAATTAAAGTAATAACCACTTTTTTCTAAATCAATATTATTATCTAAATGAGTAACCCCTCCTTTAAGTATTATTCCTTCTTCTGGAGATATATTAAATACATATGCTCCTTGCCAAACATATTCTCCATAAGTATTTGGTGGTACTCCATTAGGATATTTTTCTTTATCTATTTTTGCAATTAAAACAGGCAATACAAGAAGTTTTCTTGATTTATCAAATAATAATGCTTTATGATTTCTTAAAACTGGAGAATCTGTTCCACGATCTCCTATTATATATTTAGCTATTTCTTTTGGTTTAGAAACATCACTAACATCAAATAATGATATTTTCACACCTTGATACCATGCAAAATCTCCTTCTTCAGCTTCTACTGTTTCTTTTCCTATTCCTATTAAATGATTTTCATCGTATGGATGAAGATAATCAGAATATCCTGGTATTTTCAATTTTCCAAGGACCTTTGGCATAGTTGGATCTTCTATATCTATAACAAATAATGGATCAACCTTCTTAAATGTTACAAGATAGCATCTATTTCCCATGAATCTTGCTGAATATATTTTTTCTCCTGGAGCAAGGCCTTCTAATTTTCCAGTAATGTTCAATTTCATATTTAATATGTATACATGATTTTTAGATGTTGCTTCTTCTAAATTTCTTGCAACATGTCCAGTTGTAGTTGCAATTCTAAAGTATCCATTATATTCATCCATAGAAAATTGATTAAGCGGTTTGCCTGGAACTTTTCCACTAGCTTCACATTTTATTTCTCCTTTTCCTATGCGAATTCTATAAATAAGTGTGCTTTCTTCTTCATTAGGAATATTTAAAATACTTATTGGAGTAATTGTAGGAATTGCTATATAAATGTTTTCTTGAGAAACATACATGCATGTAGTTGCTCCAGTTAGGAAAGTTTCATAAATTGGCTTTTGTTTAGCATCTTGAATATTTATACTAATAACAGTAGTAAACATATAAAATGAGCTAGGAACATTTGTATAATATATTTCTTCAGCTTTAATATTTTCTAAATTATTATCAATGCATATTGAAGGAAGGTCAATTTCTTTATTTTCATAAGTTATTGCATAACTATTTAAAACAACATAAACATAATCTTCTATCATTCTTGAATCAAAGTACCATCCTTCAAATAAAATTTCTCTTTCTAAAAAAGGTTTTCTTCTATTTGAAATATCATAAACTTTAATAGAAGTTCCATATTTGCTATTTTTACCATAAATTTCAAGATACTTAGTTCCCATAAGATTTTCAAAAATAGCCATTTTATCTTTATTTATAAATAATCCAACTATAGTTCCATCTGATTTTATTCGAGAAAGAATTTCAGCATTTTCTGGAGGATATGCCATAATTATAAAAATGTTATTTCCTGATACAATATAAATATACTTGCCATCTGTTTTAACAATATCTGCTTCATCTATTCCTCCAACTTGAACATTTGTTTTTGAATAATCATTAGATAATTGGGAAGTTACTTCAGGAACACCTTTAGCAAAAGATTCTCTAGTAACTGTAGCTAAAGGGAAAAGAAAATCTACAAAATCATATCTTTGTGAATTTGCAATTTTCATATTTTCATTTATGAAATTCTTTAATTCTTCATAAGAAGAAAATCTTTTTAAATTAATAAAATTCTTTTCTTTTTCATTATATTTTTGATATAATGAAATAGTTGCAATAAATGATGTTAATATTAAAGCTATCATTAAAATAAGTAAAATTTTCTTCATCATTTCTTCTCATTAAAATATAATATTAAGAGATTACTTAATGCTATGCTTTAGAACGTTTTGTTCTATTTTTTGAACAATTATATTTTTTCCATAAATTATAAAAGAATTTTTAATTTTAAGATTATAAAAATCGATTGAAAATAAAAAATTTCTATATTAACTTTTTCTTTTTATTCTCCATACTTTTACTTTATATTGTAATGTTAATAATTTTTCAGGGCTTAATATTTTTCCTGTTAAATAAATTACAATTAATGTAAGAATAATTGAGTAAGGTATTCCATATATTGATTCTATAGGTATTGATCCTAAGAATATTTTTTTAGTAGAAATTAATGGATAAGATGTTGGAAGAGCATATACTATTATTTGAATTATTAATGGAAGATTTCCTATTTCTCCTCCATACATTATTAAGAATGCTGGAATCATTATAGGTATGATTATTATGCCTAAAAGAGAATTTGAAATTCTTACATCGCTACTTAATGCTCCTATAACCACTCCTAAAGAAGTTGTAAAAAATATTGCAAGTAAAACATTTATTCCTAATATAATGTATGCTTCAATTGAAGGAGGAGGAAGGAATGCTAATAAAGCAATTCCCTCTTCCATAATTGGTTCTTCAATAATTGTTAACATTTTTTCTAAATAAATATAATAACCAATCAAATATAATACTGCTCCAATAATCGCTATTACAGCCGAGCCCATCAATTTTGCTAAAAGAATTTCATATCTACTAACTGGAAAAGTTAATAAAGTTTCAAGCGTCCTTTCTTCATTTTCAACAGCAGTTGCTGTAGCAGCAGTTTGAGCAACAACTATTGTTAAAATGAAAAGGGTTAATGGAATTATCATAGTTTGCATCATAATTTGTCCAATCAATGTTTCAGGTGGCACATTAAGAACTCTTCCTCCTACAATACTTAAACTATCGATTTTAATGGGATCCTTTAAATTTTCAGGTTTTTTATCTGAAGCAATATCAGAAATTAATCTTAAACTTAATACATCAGAATATTTTTCTAATATGCTATTTATCATTGATAAAATGCTTGTTTCGCTTATTCCACTACTTCTAATAAAATAATATGTTTCTATATTTGCTTTATTAAATTTAGTAATATTTTCTCCGTATCCTTTAGGAATTATTATTAAAGCTTGAATGTTTGATTTTTCAATATCTTTTAATAAAAATTCTATTTTATCATATTTATTAAAATCTATGTATGTAATATTGAAACCAGAATTTGATAAGAAATTTATAAAATCTAAACTCCAATTGGTTCCATCATAATTTATTAAAGCAATTGGAATCCCTTCTTTCATTAATTGAATTGTTTGTGTTGTTGAAATGGAAAATATAGATCCCATTAATGGAAGTATGAATATTGGAATAATCAAGCCTATATATATTCTTGGATCTCTAAGTAAATCTTTAATTTCTTTTTCAATAAGTGGAGCTAATTTACTCTTCAATTTTAGCCACCTTAATAAATACTTCTTCTAAATTTGATGCATTGAATTTTTCTTTTAGTTCTTTTGGATTACCAATAGTGACAATTTCTCCACTATGAATTAATGCTATTCTAGAACATAGATTTTCTACTTCAAGCATATTATGACTTGATAAAATAATTGTAACTCCCATTTTTTCAGCATAATCTTTTATTATTTGTCTAATATATTGTGCATGAATAACATCCAATCCAGCGGTAGGCTCATCTAAAATAGCTAATTTAGGTTTTACCATAAATGTTCTAGCTACTTGAAGTCTTCTTTTCATACCTTTACTATAATTTTTTACTTTATCATTTATCCTATTTTTCAAGCCAGATATTTTAATAGCTTCTTCAATTGCTTCTTCCAAATCTTTTTTAGATGAAAAATATATCTTACCAACTATTTTTAAATATTCATAACCACTAAGATTTCTATACGCTCCTGCATCTTCAGCTAAATAAGATAGTATCTTCCTTACTTTATCTGCTTCAGAAATTATATCATAATTGAAAATTTTAACAATTCCATCAGTTGGTAAGAGAAGAGTAGCAAGTATTCTTAAAGTAGTTGTTTTTCCTGCTCCATTTGGACCAATTAATCCAAAAATTTCATTAGGCATAACATTGAATGAGATGTTTCTTAATGCTATAAATTCACCAAATTTTTTAGTAAGATTTTCTACTTCTATAGCGAATATTTTTTCACTCATTTCCTTTAATATATTAATAACCCCTTTAAATATTTTTTATTACACATTTTTACATATTGGACAATTTGGATTTCTTTTAATTTCTATATGATTAAAAACGTTTCTTTCACCATCAAAAATTAATAATTTTCCAATGTATTTTTCTCCTATTCCTAAAATAATTTTAATTGCTTCAATTGTTTGAAGCATAGCAATTAATGCAGGTATTGCTCCAAAGACTGGAAATGTAGTTATTTCAGGAGGATCGACTGGAATTAAACATCTTAAGCATGGTCCTTCGCCTGGAATAATAGTCATTAATCTTCCTTCTAATCCTTGAACAGCAGCATAAATGAATGGTATTCTTAATTCTACACAAGCTTTATTTATTATAAATCTTGTTTTAAAATTATCTTGTCCATCTATAACAACATTTGCTCCATTAATTAATTCTTTTACATTTTCTTCATTAATTTCTTCTTTAATAGCTAAGATATTTATTTCAGGATTTAATTTAATTAATTTTTCTTTAGCAGATTCAACTTTATACTTTCCTATATCATTTGTCCAATGTAAAATTTGTCTATTTAAATTACTTAATTCTACTTTTTCTTTATCTATTAAAACTAATTCTCCTATTCCAGCAGCAGCTAAATAAATTGCTGAAGCACATCCTAATCCACCTATTCCAGCAATTACTATTTTAGAAGATTTAAGTCTTTTTTGACCATTAATGCCAAAATTTGGAATTCTAATTTGTCTATCATATCTTTCTAATTCTGATTTTGTTAATGATTGCATATATTCCACCTAATCTATTATACATACTATTTTTCCATCATATTTTTAAACTTATATTATTAAAATAAATTCTCACTTCCTTTTCTTGAAGAAATATAAATGCTTTCCCTACTATTTTTAGGTATTATACGAATGTTAAAAAATTTTTTAATAAAGTTTATAAATATTGAATTTCAATATATTTTGATGAATTTTGTCAAAAATTGCAACTGGAAAAGGGTTTGAATTAGAGCTCCCTTCATCCTATATAACAATGATGGAAGAAGCTGAAAGAACAATTACAGAATTATTAGCAAATCAACCAAAGGCAAGAAAAATGTGGGAATTGTTAAAAGATGATCCTGAAGTTAATGCAGATTGGGACATGGCAAATTATATTGCTGTTGCAAAATTGAAGTACAATGATCATGGTGAAGTACATGCAAAAATTGTAGCAGCAAATGCATTGAAAATGCTTAAGCTCCTTCTTAACAATGGAATATTAACAAGTGTGATTAAAGAAAGAGCTGGAGATGAAGATGATGCTCATTTAATAGTTCTTACCGCAGCTTTGCTTCATGATATCGGCAATCAAGTTCATCGTGAAAATCATCATATATCTGGTGTATATCTTGCCATTCCATTATTGAATAGACTACTCCCAAAAATCTATGAAGAAGAAATAATGTACGAAATTCGTGGACATATATTAAACTGTATTTACTCTCATGAATTTGATGTACGTGATTTGACTGAAGAAGCATGCTTAGTTGGAATTGCAGATGGGACTGATATGACAAAAGGGCGTGGTAGAATGGCATTTGATAAAGGGAATGTGAATATTCATACAGTTTCAGCTTTAAGTATTGAAAAAGTTGAAATCGTACAAGGGAAGGATGTGCCAGTAAGGATATTAATACATATGAATAATAGCGCAGGAATTTTTCAAATTCAAGAAACTTTAGGTAAGAAAATTATTGATAGCCCACTTGAAAATTATGTTGAAGTGATTGCTGTTGCTAAACCAGATGAACCATCAATAGATCAAAGAATAGTTCATCAATTAATTATAAAAGGAAGAAAATTTCAAGCATTAGAATAAAATCATAAAAAATAAAAGTTTAGAGAGTCTCAAAATAGTATCTATATTTCTATCCGTTTAAAATTAAAAATTCTATTTTTTGATATGTATTGTTGCACTTATAAAAGAAAAAATAGGAAATATTGAATGAAAAATATCTATTCCTATTAAGAATTCTATCAAAAAAGTTTATAAATAAAGATAGAAGAGTTAGAAAGTTTTCCTTATATTGTTTCTATTATTTTCTTAAATATTTTCGATATTTGGTTATACTTCCTTATTGATAAAATTAATTAAATAAAGTTATTTAAAAAGAAAATTTTAAAAATAACTTTTTTATTATAAGAAATTGATGAAAAAATATTTTATAAATAAAGAAGTAAAAGAAGTAAAAATTCCAATAAATTCTATTAAGCTTGATGGTATTTTAGGTATACCAAAAAATGCTAAGGGCATAGTTATTTTTGCTCATGGTAGTGGAAGTAGCCGCTTTAGTCCAAGGAATAATTTTGTTGCTAGAGAATTAAGAAAAGCAGGATTAGCTACACTTTTATTTGATCTTTTAACAGAAAAGGAAGATTTAATTTATGAGAATCGTTTTAATATAAACCTTTTAGCAGAAAGATTAATTACTGTAACTAAATGGGTTAAAGCTAATGATGAAACAAAAAATCTAAAAATAGGTTATTTTGGTGCATCAACAGGTGCAGCTGCTGCACTTCAAGCTTCTACAAAAATTGAAGATATTAAAGCTATTGTTTCTCGTGGAGGAAGGCCAGATCTTGTTTTAGATTATATTCCAAAAGTAAAAGCAGCAACTTTGCTAATAGTTGGAGAATTGGATGAATATGTAATAGAACTTAATAAAATAGCTTATGAAAAATTAAAAGCAGAAAAAGAACTCATAATAATTCCAGGAGCTTCACATCTTTTTGAAGAACCTGGAAAACTTGAAGAAGTATCGCGTTTAGCTAAAGATTGGTTTCTTAAATTTCTTACATAAAATAAAAAATAAAAAAATCTTTAAAATATATTATTATAAGTAAGAAAATATTTTATCTTCTAAATATTTTAAAAATAAAAATATTTAAGCTTCTTTAGAGTTTTTATTTATAAAAATGAGTGGTTCTATTTCTAATTCTTCAAATGAAACAACATCTAAAACAATAGAATTCTTAAAATCAACTATAGATAAAAAATTCATACGTTTTCTATTAAGAAAATTTTGCAATGAATGTAAAAAAGATGGAAAGAATAGATTAGAAATTGCTTTAGAATTTTTTTCAGGAGAAAGAAAAAATGCTTGTATTTTTTGTTCATATTTAGTAACTCCTATTGTTAAATGGGCTGTTTTAAAAGGCGGACAATCTTTTGGCTTAAATGAAGAAAAACTTAAAGAGAAATTTAAAGATGTATATTGGAGAAGAGGATTAGTTAATGTTATAAATGGTATTGCAAAATTTGGAGTTTCAAAACCATTTACTCCAGGTGCTCCATTTTTAGTTGTATGGAATTTTACTAGAATGTGCAATTTAAAATGTAAACATTGTTATGCTTCAGCTTTAACTCCTCATCCACTTGAATTAAATACTGAAGAAGCTTTAAAAGCTATTGATAAAATGAGTAAAGCAGGTGTAAATATAATTGCTTTTTCAGGAGGAGAACCATTATTAAGAAAAGATTTCTTTAAAGTAGCTTCTTATGCATCTAATAAAGGAATATTTACTGCAGTTGCAACAAATGCAACAATTATTAATAAAAATATTGCTAAAAAATTAAAGGAATGTAATATTGGTTATGTTCAAATAAGCTTAGATGGAGCAAAAGCTAAAACACATGATTCTTTTAGAGGAGTTGATGGAGCATTTGAAAAAACAATAGAAGGGATTAAAAATTGTATTAATGAAGGAATTTTTACAGAAGTCGCTACAACTATAACAAAGTTTAATTTAAATGAAATTCCTGAAATACTAGATTTATGTGAAAAATTGGGAGTTGATTGGTGGATGATGTATAATTTTATTCCAACTGGTAGAGGTAAAGATATTATTGAAATGGATTTAAATCCAGAAGAAAGAGAAGAATTACTTAAAATGCTTTGGAAAAAACTTATAAAAGGAGGGAGAATGCAAGTATTATCTACTGCTCCTCAATTTGCAAGAATTGCAATTCAAATGGAAGGTGGAAAAATAAGTAATAAAGAAGTAATAATTCCTACACATTTCTATAATCCTCATTTAAGTGGACAATTAATTAATTTAAGTGAATTTATTGGTGGATGTGGTGCTGGAAGATTCTATTGTGCATTAGATTATGATGGATCCATTACTCCATGTGTATTTTTCCCATTAAAAATAGGAGATATAAGGAAAGATGATTTTGAAGAAATATGGAATAAAAATAAAGTTTTCTTAGATTTAAGGAATAGAGAAAAACTTCATGGTCATTGTGGAGAATGTGAATATAAATATGTTTGTGGCGGATGTAGAGCAAGAGCTTATGCATATTTTGAAGATTATTTAGCACCTGATCCAGGATGTATAAATAATATTAAAGAATGGGAAAAAATAAAGAAAAAAATAGGGGTGGAAATATATGAATAATGATAAAAAAACTCTTAAAAATATTTTTAGAAGTATATTAAGCGTAATTATATTATGGATACTTTGGAAAGAACCTATGCATGGATATGATATTATAACAAAAATTTTTGAATTAACTGGATTTAAATTTAATGCAGGAGTTGTTTATCCTATTCTTTATCAACTTGAAGAATCAAATTTAATAAAAGGAGAATGGAAGCAAGTTGGTATGAGACAAAGAATAAAACTTTATAAAATTACTGAAAATGGTATAAAAATTTTACAAGAAACAAGTAATAGATTACAAAGCTTATTTAAAAGCTTAATCAACTTAGTCTACTAATTCTATATAAAACTTGTTAATCTCCCACCCTTTAATTTAAATAAATCTATTATTGTTAATTTTTTCCTTGCTGGAAAAGATACATTAATTATAAGTGTTCCGTCAATGTATGTTTCATGAATTATACTATTATGTGCATGAGCATGAATCCATAAATTAGGTTGATGTTTTTCAATGATTTTTTCAAATTGTTTACAACCCATTTCAGGCCAAGCTCTTTCTACTTCTCCAATTAAAGTTTTATAAGTAGGAGGGTAATGAGTTAAAACTATTTTTATTTCAGATGAAAGATTTTCAAGCATTGAATTTATTTTTTCGACTCTTTTTTTATAAATATCGTAAATATTTTCAATATTTCTTCTTTGCCAATATGTTGGTCTATCAAGAGAACCTTTTGAACCAATTATAGAAATTTTTGTATTATTTATATTAAGTGTATAAGTCTCATCATTAAGCCATTTAATATCTGAATATTTTAAATATTCATTAATACTAGATTCATATTCTTCATTTCCAAAACATGAAATAATTTTTCCTTGAAAATGCTCTCTTATAATTGATAAAACATTTTTTACTTCATTAAAATTATTTTTTAAAACAATATCTCCAGCTAATAAAAATAATTTTATATCATTAAAATCTATTATTTCTTTTAAGCATTCTTTAAACATTCCTAAAAATTTTGGACTATGAATATCTCCTACAGCAATTATTTTCATTTTTTACTTAAATTTATTTTCTCAACTTTTTTAAAAAGTTTATCTATTATTTTTTTATTTCCGGTATATCCTTTATAAGCATCTCCAAAAAGGCAAAACAAAGATAAATAGAAAAAGGATTTTTTCGTAAAATGCTGTTGTCGATTATTTAATTGATTCACTTTTAACCTTTTTAGAAAGATGATAGGCTTTTATGAAGAGCCCAGTTAAAAACACTTTATATGCTTCTTCACTTCCATTTTCCATCCACCATCTCTTTCCTATTTCAATTATTTTTTCAGCATCTTCCATGGATATTTTTTCTGGATCTTCTCTAGAAGTAACTTCTTTAAGAAATTCTAAATCATCTTTAGATATTGGATTAAGTTTGGAAGCTATAATGGAAATAATTCTACTTACTTCGCTCATAAGAAACTTAGATTCAGTAAGGGTAATTAATCCCTTCAAGCCCATAAATTCAATAAGCATAGAATTAATAGCTAGGAGGGCATTCTTTAATGCTAGATAAGATACTTCTATTTTATTCTCAATATCCTTAAATTTTTTATCAATCAATTCAAATCTTTTATCTATTGTTTCAAATCTCTTCCCAAGCCAATATGCAAGAGAAACTATAGAAATTAAAGTTGGAATTAATGTTCCTAGAATTATGATCAAAATATCTAATTCTGTCATACATTATTTTTTAAAATGATGTAGTATATTAAATTTTCTATCTTTTTTATAAGATTTAAAATTATTTTTAAAGCAAATTTTTTATAAAATGAAATACTTTTTAAAAATATTTAAAAATTATATTAAAATTTTTTATTTCTTATTATGATATAGTTCTATTTTTTCTCGATATATACATATTTCATATGATGATAAAGTTTTCTCTTGTGATATTTATTATAGTAATTTAATTTCTTTAAAAAGTTTATCTATTGATTCTTCATTATATTCTCCTATAAATTCTTTTAATGCTAAAATTATTCCACCAATTGCTGGTTGATATCCTTTTAATAAAGGATGAACATATACGTTTGGCAATTCTTCCATGCTATTTTTATATTTTTCCCATATAATATTAGAATTGAATACTCCTCCAACTCCACCTATTATAACTTTATTTTCTTTTTCCATTTTTAATTTTTTATAAACTGTTTTTGCAGCTAGAATTAATTCTTTAGCTGCATTATTTAATATATTTTTTGCAATTCTATCTCCCTTAATAGCAGCTTCTGTAACTATTGGAGCCAATTTAGCAATTCTATGAGATTCTATTTTAGAATATACATAATCTATTATTTCATTAAAATTTTTTAATTTAAGTTCATTAATAATTAAATCAACCAGAATTGTTTTTTCCCCTCTTCCATCAAATGCTTTTGTAGCTTCTTGTAAAGCTTTTCTTGCTATATAAAAAGCACTTCCTTCATCTCCTATTAACCATCCCCATCCTCCACTATAACATTCTTCTCCCAAACTATTCCTTCCATATACTATTGACCCTGTTCCTGCTATTGTTATAATTCCTGACTTCCCTTTAGTACATGCATAATATGCTACATTCACATCATTTACAATTTTATATTTCTCAATTAATCCTATTGATTTTATAATATCCAATATTACTTCATAATCTTTTTCAGTATTTAATCCTCCAATTCCTAATCCTGCTATATCTATCTTATTCTTTCCTATATTTTTTAAAGAATTTCTAATTGCTTCTTCAATATTTTTCTTCGCTATATCTATTCCTACTGCATGATAATTGCATGGTCCCGAAGAACCTATACCAAGAATTTCATATTCTTCATTAATTATTATACAATTAGTTTTTGTTGCACCTCCATCAAGACCAAGTATTAACATATTCTTTCTCCATATTTTATTTATATTTTAAAATTCCATTCTTTTCTATTATATTTTTCTTTATAAAGCTTATTTGCTAAATGATATTCATATTTTGTTAAATCTTCTTCTATTATTTTTATATTCAATTTTTCTTCAAAACTTTCTTTTAATACTTTTATAATTTTTTCTAATTGAATTTTATATCCTAAAATATTATCAATATTAATTGTTTCATCTTTTATTTTTTTAAGGACTTTATTCATTATATCTATATTAGCTGAAATTAATAAACAACCATGTAAAAAAGCAGTTCCCCATTGATTTGATGCAGCTAACCCAGAAATCTTTTTTTCTTTATAAAAAATATTATTTATTCCTTTTCTAATAGCTTTTATGTTAATTTTTTCTAAACCATTTAAAATAATATCTATGAATAAACCAAAAAAATTATATACATCTTTTGGAATCCATTCTTCTTTATTTGAAATACTTATGGAATAATTTAAATTTCCAAGATCATGATATACTGCTCCTCCTCCAGTAAATCTTCTAACAATTTGTAAATTATATTTTTCACATTCTTCTAAATTAATTTCTTCAAAAGCATTTTGAAAATATCCTATTATAATTGCTCCTTTATTACGCCAAAATCTTAAAGTATTTTTAACTATTTTTTTACCACATGCTCTAGCAATAGCTTCTTCTATTGCAAGATTTAAATAAGCATTTTCAATATTTTCATAAAGAATTAATCTCCATGTCTTCAATTTCATTATTTTAGGAAATTTTTCATTTTTTTAAGTTTTTAATAATTTTAAAAAAAATAATTTACAATACAATAATATTTTCTTTCTTAAATTAAAAAAAGAACTGAAAAGGATAAGCGTAGATCTTAGGAAGTATAGATAAGAGAATTAGAAGAGAAAGCATTGAAAGAACCTTTGTTTTCTAATAATTTTTGTTTTATATTCTAAAAGTTTTTAAAATATTATAAAAATTTTAAATTCATTATAAAATAATATTTAATTCATAAAAAGCTTTATAATTGCTAAAATTTTTTGTTTATTAAAATCCTTAAAGAGGGGACTTAAGCTACTACTATTATTTCAATCTAAAAAATAGTAAATTTTATATAATCTAGTTTTACTTTATTAAGAGCAAATATGCGGTGGTGAATCTTTGAGAGGCGGTTGCGTTTATACCTGCCGATAATGAAAAAATCGTTATTAAATTAGGCGGCTCTATTTTAAATGATCCAAAAAATATTGAAAAAGCCTCTGAATTAATTCATAAGTATTTCTTAAATGGTAAAAAAGTAATTGTTATTATATCAGCTTTAAAAGGAGCTACAGACAATCTTTTAAATATTGCAAAAGAAGTTAATCCAAATATTTCAGATTCAGAATTAGCATCAATCCTTGCTATGGGAGAAAAAATTAGTGCAAGAATTTTTGCTTCAATACTTTCTAAAAAGAAAATAAAAACAATAGTAATCGATACTGAATCTGAATATTGGCCCATAATTACTAATGATGATTATCTTAATGCTGATCCTATTTTAGAAGAAACAAAAAAACTTATTAAAAATAAATTAGAACCTTTAATTAATAAAGGTTTTATTCCAATTGTATGCGGCTTTATTGGAAAAAATAAGAAAGGAGAAATAACTACTCTTGGAAGAGGTGGAAGTGATACTACTGCGATAATTATTGGAAGTTGCATAAATGCTAAAGAAGTTCTATTTATTAAAGATGTTGGAGCAATTTATTCAATGGATCCAAAGAAAGTTTCAAATGCTAAAATTGTTAAAAATCTTTCAATTAATGAAGCACAAATACTAACTTCTGGAGGAGCTAAAATAATTCAATCTAAAGCATTAAAATATGTAAAAAATGGAATGATTATTAAAATAATGGATTTAAATGGATCAGAATTATCTACAATTTCTAGTAAAGAAAGTATCGATTTAAGAATTGAAGCATTTAATAAACCTATTTTAATGATTACAATTATTTCTGGAAAAAAATTTAAAGAATATAAAATGGAGAAACTTTTAAATGAAATTAAAAAAATTGGAGAAATAGTTTTAACAAGTTTTGATATAAATTCCATAATAATCTATTTAGCATATAAGAAATCTATTAATAAAATATTAGAAAAAATTCATAATTTAATTATTAAAAAAGGATTTGGGAAAGCTATGAGTACTTTTGAAGATTTAATTATGATAACAATAAGAGGAAGTGCTATAGAAACTGTTCCAGGAATTATTGATCGTATAATTCATCCTTTAGCAGAAAGAAAAATAAACATATATGGTTTAGTAACAATAAGCTCTTCCATAAGATTATTTATTTCAAGAAAAGATTATGAAAATGTTTATAATTCAATTAAAAATATTTTGGAGGTGATTAAAAATGAAAAAAGTTAAAGTAGCTCTTTTAGGAGCAACTGGAATGGTTGGACAAAATTTTTTAAGAATGCTAGCTTCAAACCCATTTTTTGAAGTTAGAAATTTAATTGGGTATACTTCAGTTGGAAAAAAATATGGTGAAGCAGTAGAATGGATTGTTTCTCAAAATATTCCAGAAGAATATATTGATAAAATAGTTTTTGAAAGCGATCCTAAAAAAATAGATGCTGATATTGTTTTTTCAGCTCTTCCAGGTTCTGCTGCTTATGGAGTAGAATCTCAATATAGTGAAGCAGGTTTTCCAGTAATAAGCAATGCTAGTGCTTATAGAATGGAAAAAGATGTTCCTTTAATAGTTCCAGAAATAAATATTGATCATCTTGAATTAATAAAAATTCAAAAAAAGAATAGGAAATGGAAAGGATTCATTGTAACAAATCCAAATTGTTCAACAATAGCTTTAGTTTTAGCATTAAAACCAATTCATGATTTATTAAAAATAAAAAGAGTTTTTGTTACTACTATGCAAGCAGTATCTGGTGCAGGTTATCCAGGTGTACCTTCTTTAAAAATAATAGATAATGTTATTCCATTTATAGAACAAGAAGAAGAGAAAATTGAAAGCGAAACTCTTAAAATATTAGGGAAATTTAATGGAGAAAGTATTGATTATGCAAATATAAAAATTTCAGCTTCATGCAATAGAGTTCCAGTTATAGATGGGCATATGGAATCTGTATATATTGAAACTGAAGAAAAAGTAAACATAGAAGAAGTTAAAGATGCTTTAAGGAATTTTAAAGGAAAACCTCAAGAATTAAATCTTCCAACTGCTCCAAAAGAACCAATAATTGTTAGAGAAGAGAAAGATAGACCTCAACCTAGAATGGATAGACTTTCAGGCTCTGTTCCTGGTATGAGTATTGTTGTTGGAAGGATTAGACGTGGAATCGATGAAAAATCTCTTAAATTTATTGTGCTTGGACATAATACTATTCGTGGAGCAGCTGGATCAACAATTCTCATTGGAGAATTAATGCTTAAATTAGGTTTAATCGAGGTTTAAACATGGTTTCAGGAAAAAGCATAAGATTAAATAGAATAACATTCAATGGTAAAATGCTATGCATTCCAATGGATCATGGAGTTACTATTGGTCCTGTAAAAGGCTTAGATGAAATATTTAAAACAATAGATTTAGTTCAAAAAGGAGGAGCATCAGCAGTATTATTACATAAAGGAATTATTAAATCTTTACCAAAAACATTAAATATTGGAATCATAATGCATTTTTCTGCAAGCACAATTTTCTCTTTATCTCCAAATAGAAAAATGATTGTTTCAAGTATTGAAGAAGCTTTAAGGCTTGGTGTTGATGCTGTTTCAATTCATGTTAATATAGGTTGTGATGAAGAACATGAAATGATTTCAAGCTTAGGAGAATTAGCTGATGAATGTGATGAATGGAATATTCCATTAATTGCAATGATGTATCCTAGAGGTCAAAGAATTAAGAATGAATTTGATCCTGAAATAGTTGCGCATGTTGCTAGAATTGGAGCTGAACTTGGAGCTGATATTGTAAAAACAGTTTATACAGGAAGTACAGAATCTTTTAAGAAAGTAGTTAATAGCTGTCCAGTACCAATAGTTATTGCAGGCGGTCCAAAAGTTGAAAATGATAAACAAGTTCTTGAAATGGCAAAAGGTGCAATGGATGCAGGTGCAATTGGTGTAACATTTGGAAGAAATGTTTTTCAACATGAAAATCCAAAAGCAATAGTAAAAGCATTAGCTAACATAGTTTTTAAAAGAAAGAGTATTGAAGAAGCATTGGAGGTTTTAAATAAAGAATGGACAAAAAAATAATAATTTATTTACCTAAAAATATTAGTAATAAAAGAGAATTAATTGAAGCTTCTTTAAAAAATGGTTTTAATACTATATTTTTTGAAGAATATGAAAATATTATAAATGATTTAAAGAGAAAAATAATTGCTTTAGCTCCTTTAAGAAATGATATTGCTATTAATTATAGTTTTAATGAAATCCCTGAAGCAAAAAATTTAAGTGGAGAAAATATTCCAATAATTAAAATTGAGAAAAAGGAAGATGAAAAGAAAGTTTTAGAATTTGCTGAAAAAAATTTTCCAGCTATAATTATTGATTTAAAAGATATTAAAATAATTCCATTAGAAAATATTGTTGCTTTACTTCATAAGAAAAATATTAAAATTTATGCTTTTACAGAATCGATTGAAGAAGTTCAACCTTTTCTTAATGTTCTTGAGATAGGAATAGATGGTGTAATAACTCCTTGTAAAAATATAAAAGATATAGAAAAATTATCAAATCTTAGACCTTTACTTTCTAGATTAAAACTTCAATTAGTAAAAATTATAGAAATTAAAGATATTGGAATTGGTGATAGAGCTTGCATAGATACAGTAAGTATTTTAAACCAAGGAGAAGGGGCGCTTATTGGTAGTACATCGAACTTCTTATTTTTAATAGATAATGAATCTATTGGTTCAAAATTTAGTACTCCAAGACCTTTTAGAATAAATGCAGGTGCAATTCATTCATATATTTTACAACCAGATAATAAAACTAAATATTTATCTGAAATAGAAGCGGGAGATAAAATATTAATCGTTAATAGGATAGGAGAAACAAAAGAAGTTGTTGTAGGAAGGAATAAAATAGAAAGGAGACCTTTAAAACTTATTAAAGCAATGGATAAAGAAATAGGTTCAATAATTGTACAAAATGCTGAAACAATAAGATTTATTAGTGAAGATAATTCATCAATACCTGTAACAAATTTAAATATTGGAGATAAAGTTTTAGCTTATATAAGAAATAAAACTGGAAGACATTTTGGATTAGAAGTAAATGAATATATATTAGAAAAATAGTGCATGGAAAATGATATTAAAAAATTTTATGATATGTACTTCTCTTAAATGTAGAAACAATTTTGAATTAAAAAATAAAATATCAAAAGCATTTAATCTAGGATCAGATTATGTAGAAATTAGGCTTGATTATTTTAAAAAAATTGATATAGAAAATTTTAAGAAAATTGTTAAACCATTTTCTAATAAATGTATTTTCACTTATAGATTAAATGGAAATTTTAATAAAAGAATAGAAAAGAAGAAATATATTATAAAAGAATTAATAGAATTAAGACCAGCATTTATAGATATTGAAGAAAAATATTATAAAAAAGTATTAGATTTAATCAAGCATATTAAAAATGAAAATATTAAATTAATAATTTCTTGGCATGATTTTAATGGTACTCCCTCAATAAATAAATTAAGGGAAATTTTTGAAAAAATAAAAGAACATGGTGATATTTATAAAATTGTTACTAATGCAAAATCTATAAATGATAATTATAAAATACTTAGCTTATATGATTATTTAAATTCAAATGAAAGAAATAATTTAATTGCATTTTGTATGGGTGAAAAAGGTTTACTTTCTAGAATATTATGTGTTTTTGCTGGTGCACCATTTACTTATGCTTCTCTTTTTAATCAAAAAACTGCTCCTGGACAATTAAGCATAATTGAGATGAGAAAGATTTATGAAATCATTAAAAAAATTTGAAATAAATGCTGAAACAAAATTAGTTTGTTTAATAGGAGATCCTATAGAAAAATCTTTTTCACCAAAAATACATAATGCATGGTTTAATTATTTTAAATTAAATTATGTATACTTAGCTTTTAAAATACCTTCATTTAAACTTAAAGAAGCAATAAATGGATTACGTATATTGAATGTTATAGGTTTCAATGTAACGATTCCGCATAAAATTTCAATAATTAATTTCTTAGATGAAATTGATTCTCAAGCTAAAAATATTGGTGCTATAAATACTGTTTTAAATAAAAATGGTAAATTTATTGGTTTTAATACAGATATAGATGGTGTGTTTTTTGCATTTGATAAATCTAATGTTTCAATAAATGATAGTACTTGCTTAATTATTGGTGCTGGAGGAGCTGCTAAAGCATGTGCACATGCTTTTTCTATTAGAAAATGTAAAAAAATAATAATTCTAAATAGAAACTTAGAAAAAGCAATTTCTTTATCAAAAGAAATAAAAGAGAAGTATAATATAGAAAGTTTATATGGAGAATTAAATAAAGAGAATATTGAAAAATTTTCTAATATGAGTGATATCATTGTTAATGCTACTCCATTAGGTTCATATTATTATTTAAATGAAAGCGTTTTTCCAAAAGATTTTTTAAGAAAAGATTTAATAGTATTTGATGTTGTATATAATCCTATTAAAACAAAATTAATAAAAGATGCTATAGATAAAGGTGCAAAAATTGTTTATGGCATAGATATGCTAATTGGACAAGCTGCAAAAGCATTTAAAATATGGACTGGATTAGAGCCTCCTATAGAAATAGCTTTTAAAATTATTAAATCTGAGTTGAAAAAAAATGAAAAGTAAAGCATTAACTTATGGAGCTATATCCATAATTAATGCTATTCCAATTGGTAAAGGATCTGCTTTAAGTATAAATTTAAAAACTATTGCAGAAATTGAAATATTTGAAGATCCTAAAGAAAGAATTTTTGTAGAAATTGATAATTATCCTAATGAGAATACTACATTAGCTAAAGAAGTTGTAAAAGAAATTTTAAATAAAGCTGAAATTAGAAAACATGGTGTAAAAGTAAAAACTTTTTCAAACATTCCAATTGGAGTAGGATTAAAAAGTTCAAGTGCAGCTTCAAATGCTATAGCTTTAGCATGTTCTTCTGCTCTTGGATTAAAATTAAAAGATTTAGAAGTAATCAATATAGGAGTTGATGCTTCTATAAAAACTGGCGTATCTATTACAGGTGCATTTGATGATGCATGTGCATCATATTTTGGTGGAATAGTTATTACAGATAATTATAAAAGAGAAATAATTAAAATGAATAAAATATACGAAGACCTAAAAATTGTTTTATATATTCCAAATGAAAAATTTTATACATCTCAAATAGATAGAAAAAGAATAAAATCGATTTCAAAAATAGTTTATGAAGCTTATGAAATAGCATTAAGCAATAAATATTGGGAAGCATTAACAATAAATGGCTTAGCATGTGCTGCTGCATTAGGATTTAATGTTAAGCCAATTATTGATGCTCTTGAATGTGGTGCGTTAGCTTCTGGTTTATCTGGAACTGGTCCAGCAATTTCAGCAATATGTGAAGAAGAAAATGTTAATAAAATTATTTCTGCATGGAATAAGCTTCCTGGAAAAATAATTGTATGCAATATTAATAATAATAAAGCTCATGTGATTGAATAATGACAGACATAATTGTTTATCCAAGTAAAGTTAAAGGGGAAATTGAAGCTCCTCCAAGTAAAAGTTTTACGCATAGAGCAATAATCATTTCAAGTTTAGCAAATGGAATTTCGAAAATTAAAAAACCTCTTATTTCTCTTGATACTCTTGCTACTATAGAAGCTTGTAAATCTTTTGGTATAGAAATAAAAATCAATAAAGAAGAAATGAAAATTAATGGAAGCGATTTTTTAAAAACACCTGAAAATATTATAGATGTAGCTAATTCTGGAACAACTCTTAGAATAATGACTGCTGTATCTTCTTTAGCATCTGGAGGGCATATTGTTTTAACAGGAGATTCAAGTATACGTAAAAGGCCAATGGGTCCACTTTTAAAATCTTTAAGAAAATTAGGTGTTGAATGTTGGTCTACAAGAGAAAATGATTTACCTCCTATAATTGTTAAAGGTGGAACATTAAAAGGTGGAGAAACAAATATTAGAGGAGATATTTCTTCACAATTTATTTCAGCTTTATTAATAGCTACTCCTAAAGCAAAAAAGAAAACAATAATAAATATTATTGGAAAAATTGTTTCTAAACCATATATTGATTCGACTATTTATATGCTAAGATTATCTAATGTTAAATTAAATATTTATAATAATTATAGAAAATTCATTATTCCTCCAAAACAATCATTTTCTCCAATAGATTTTAAAATTCCAGGAGATTTTAGTTCAGCATCTTTTTTAATTGCTTCTGCAATACTTTCTAATGGAAGTATTAAAATTAAAAATTTAGATATGAATATTCCACAAGCAGATTCTGCAATAATAAATATTTTATCTAAAATGGGTGTAGAAATAGAAATTAATAAAGAAAAAAAAGAAATTTCAATTCAATCTCCTAAAAAAATTTTAGGAGGAACATTTAATTTAATGAATTCTCCTGATTTAACTCCAATAATTTCTATAATTGCTTTAAAAGCTGAAAATCCTATAAAAATAATTGGAGTAAAACATGCAAGATATAAAGAAACAGATAGAATATCTATTCTTTCTAAAGAATTAAGAAAAATAGGTGCTAAAGTTATTGAACTTGAAGATGGATTAATTATTAAACCTATTAAAAAAATTAAAAAAGCTAAACTTGATTCTCATGGAGATCATAGAATATTTATGGCTTTAAGTTTAATAGGATTAATTTCTGAAGAAGGATGTAGAGTTTCAGGATTAGAAACTGCATCTATTTCTTACCCAAACTTTATTAATGATTTAAAAAATATTTCAGTAAGAATGGAGGTTTTAAAATGACTGGAAATATTCTTGGAGAAAGATTTATTGTTATTAGTTTTGGTGAAAGTCATGGAAAATGTATAGGAACAATAGTTGAAGGATGTCCAGCAGGTTTAAGAATTTCTGAACAAGATATTCAAAAAGAATTGGATAAAAGAAAGCCAGGCATTTCTGAAATATATTCTAGTAGAAAAGAAGAAGATAAAGTTGAAATTCTTTCAGGAGTTTTTAATGGATTTACTACAGGTGCACCTATTTGTATGATTATATGGAATAAATATTTTGATTCTAAGCTTTATGAAGAATATAGAAATAAACCTAGGCCTGGACATGCAGATTATACTGCTTATATTAAATATGGAGGCTTTAATGATTGGCGTGGAGGAGGAAGATTTTCAGGAAGAATAACTGCTTCTTTTATAATGGCTGGTGCAATAGCTAAAAAATTATTGAATGAAACACTTGGAATAAAAATTTATGCATATGTAATTGAAATAGGAGGAATAAAAGCTAAAATAGAATACACAGAAAAATTGGAAGAACTTACTTATAGTAATGATGTTAGATGTCCTGATTATGATGCTGCAAATAAAATGAAAGAAAAGATTATTTCTATAATGAAAAATGGAGATAGTATAGGAGGAATAATAGAATGTTTAATAAAAAATGTTCCTGTAGGATTAGGTGAACCAGTTTTTTCTTCTTTAGAATCCGATATTAGTAAAGCAATTTTTTCAATACCTGCAGTAAAAGGAATAGAATTTGGAGCTGGATTTAATGTTTCTAAAATGCTTGGCTCAGAAAGTAATGATGCATTTATTATTAAAAATGGAAAAATTTTAACTGAAAAAAATAATTCAGGAGGAATACTTGGAGGAATATCGAATGGAATGCCTATAATTTTTAGAATAGCTATTAAGCCTACTCCATCAATTTCTAAACCTCAAAAAACAATAGATTTATCAAATTTTAAAGAAACGATTATTTCAATAAAAGGTATGCATGATCCTTGCATAGTTCCAAGAGCTGTGCCAATTGTTGAAAATATTGTTGCATGTGTTTTAGCTGATCATGCAATAAGATATAATTTAATTCCTCCAGTAATTAAAAAGGAGAAATAAAATGAAAAATAATGAAAAAGAATTAATTAAATTAAGAAAAGAAGTAAATAAAATTACTATGCAAATTTTTAAATTAATTTATAAAAGACAAAAATTATGTTATAAAATAGGATTATTAAAAAAGAAAATTGGATTAAAAATTAGAAATAAAGATATTGAAGAAAAATTAAAAATGGAAGTATTAGAATATTGTAAAAAGTATGGATTAAGAAAAAATTTTTGCTTAAAAATTTTAAATTTACTTATATTAGAATCGATTAAAGAACAAGAAAAAATCTTCTCTATTTCTAAAAGAAGGTAATTCATATTGTTTAAAATAGCTATAATTGGCGGAGCAGGTAGGATGGGACAATGGCTAATAAAATACTTTAAAAATAAAAAAGATAAATATGAAATTTTAATTTCTGATAAAAATATAATTAAAGCTAAGGAAATAGCTAAGAAAAATAAAATTAAATTTTTTGAAAATAATTCAAGCTTAGTAAAAAATGCTGATATTGTTTTTCTTTCAATTCCAATAAGTAAAATGATAGAAGTTTTAAAAGAAATTGAAGAATACTTAAAAAAAGATTGTATATTAATTGAAATAGCATCTATTAAATCCCCTTTTTATAATTATCTTAAAAATTTTCCTAGAAAAGATATAACATGTATATCATTACATCCTCTTTTTGGTCCTAGAAAGAGAAAATTTAAAAAAATGAATATAATTATTATTCCAATAAATAATTTAGAAAAAGAAATAAGTATTGCTAAAAAAATTTTTCCAGAAGCATCATTCATGAATTTAAATATTGAAGAACATGATAAAGTCATGGCTATAATTTTATCCTTAATTCATTTTATTAATTTATCTTTAGGATTAACTCTTAAAGATATTAATATTGAAAATATTATAAAATATGCTGGTCCATCATTTTTAAAGCAATATAATTTATTAAGAAAAATTTTAAATGAAAGTTCTAATGCTTATGCAGATATTCAAATTTATAATAAATACAATATTGAAATAATTAATAATTTTATAGAAAAAGCTAATTTCTTAAAAAATATAATAAATAATAAAGATAAGGAATTTTTTATAAATTTATTTAATGAATTAAGAAAAGTAATTGCTTAGAGTTGATAATATGTCTAAAAGTAATAAGACTCATCTGGAAGCTAAATTAAGAGGAAAAACATTACTTGTATATTGGTATTTATTAAAACATGGTTCTCCTATTGGTGTTAGACATATACAAAGAGAATTAGGTTTTAGTAGTCCAAGCATTGTTTCTCACCATCTTGAGAAACTTATAGATTTGGGATTGGTTAAAAGAAATGAGAGAGGAGAATATATTCCTATAGAAGAAGTAAAAATTGGAATTTTTAAAGAATTTATTAGAATTGGTAGATTAATTTTTCCAAGATATATTTTTTATGCTGTTTTATTTACAACAATGCTATTATCTTATGTAATTATTTATCAACAAAATTTCTCTCCTCATAATATAATGGCTCTTATGTTTGGTTTTTTAGCATGTATAATTTTATGGTATGAAACATTTAGGCTTCTAAAAGAAACTCCAATTTAAATTGGTGTTCTAAAAAATGGATATATTAACAAGTTTTATTATAATATAAGTGATTAAATGAGTATAAAAAGAAAAATATTTAGTTCGATTATAAGTGGAATAATTATAGGCTTTTTAATAGTAGCTTTTCCATTAATTATGATTTCTGAAAAACAAGCTTATTTAGGTATTTCAAGAGAAGCTATTCAAACAACACCTTTACCTCCAAAAATTATAAAAGAAGTTGAAAATATAACTATTTTTACTTCATCTTTAGAAGAAACTAAGGAAATTGGAATTTTATCTATTTCAAATCATTCATTTTATAGTTTATACTACGTATTATTTATAAGTATTTTAGCAAGCTTCGTATCATTTATTATTGTAAAAAAATATTTAAGATTATGATACTACTACTAATTTTTCCTTTAAATTTTTTATAAAAATTAAGAGAAGAAAACTAAAAATATATTAGAAGTTTTTTAATAAGCTTCTTATAAAATCTTCTTAACAGCTTCTAAAGCAGATAAACATCCTGTTTTAAGGAATTTATAATCACTTCCTAATGCTACAAATTTAAATCCTTTTTTAGTACATTCTTTTGCATGTTCTATATCCATTGCATATATTCCCCCTGGTACTCCACACCTTTTTCCTGCATCAAGAATTTTATCTATAGTTTCAAGAACTTTAGGATTTCTCCAATTTCCTATATAACCTAAAGAAGCAGATAAATCTAAAGGACCAATAAAGAAAGCATCTACACCATCTACAGAAAGTATATCATCAATATTCTTTACTGCTTCTTGTGTTTCTATTTGAACAAGCAATAATATTTCTTCATCAGCAATTTTAACATATTCTTGAAAGTCTGCTCCGTACATTGCAGCTCTTCTTGGTCCTACTCCTCTTATACCTTTTGGAGGATATAGTTTTGCTTTTACAGCTTTAATAGCTTCTTCTTTATTATTTACCCAAGGAACTATTATACCAAAAGAACCAATATCTAATGCAAGTTTTATTAAAACTGGATCATTCCATGCAACACGTGTAATAGGAGTTAAATTTGGATCTCTAATTGCTTGCATCATTTTTTGAACAGTTTCAAAATATAATGGTGCATGCTCTGTATCAAAAACAAGCCAATCAAGTCCTAAAGTAGATAGTATTTCAGCTATGTCTGGATGACCTATTCCCACCCATGCGCCATAAGTTACTTCCCCTTTTTTGAGCATTTCCTTAACTCTATTCTTTATCATTATTAAATCACCATTTTTATAATATTTTTCTTAAATAAAAACTTATAATTCATGTTTAAAATTTTTTGAAGTTAATGGCTATTTTAAAGCAATATTTTAATAATTAATAAGAAATTCTTATAAATATATGCAAAAAATGAAAGAATACCATTTCATAATATATTATTAAATTTTTTAATCATTTTTCATAGATCGATTCTCTTTTTCCAATATGAGTAACAAAAATTTTCTTATCTTTTTTATTAACTACAAAAATGATTCTATATTCTCCTATACGAATTCTATAACCCTTTTCTAAACCCTCAAGTTTTTCAACATCAAGCCTTCTTAAGGCAATAGGATAATTTTCAAGTTCCAGGATAATCTCTTTAAATTTATTTTTTAATTTTTCATCTTTTAAATTTTGAAGAAACTTAGTACTCTTTTATGAGCGAAAATTTTAAATTCAAGCATTCATTAATTCCTCTAATGTAACATAGTCTCCTTTTTTCATCTGTTCAATCGAATTTTTAATCTCTTCAATTTCTTTCTTACTTAGTTTTACTTTTGGTAATTCCTTTATTATTATCTCTTCTACTAATTCTTCAAGAAAATCTATCCTTTTATTCAATTTTCTTACTTCTTCATATATCATGCTTAAAGTAACTTCACTCATTTTATTAAAATAGATAATTGACCATATTTAAGCTTTTAATAATAAAAAGTGAAATTTAAATAAGTTTAGAATTTAAAAAATTAAATATCATTCAGTAGTTATAACCCCTCTAAAAAATAAGAATATTTTATGATTAAGATGGAGCATATTGTATTTTTCTTATTGTACATAGAAGTATTTTTTAAAAACTTATAATTCACTTTTTTAAAATTTTTTGAAGGTGAACAGCTATTATTAAAGCTGTTATTTTTGATTTTGATGGAGTAATTATAGATAGTGAACCAATACATTTTAAAACCGATAAAGAACTTTTAAAAAGAAAAGGAATAAAATATAGTTTAAAAGATGCTTCTTTATTTGCTGGTAAAAGAGAGAAAGAATGTTATATTGAATTAAAAAGAATGTATTGTTTAAAAGAAAGTGTTAAAGAACTTATTGAAGAAAGAAGGAAGATTTTTTATTCATTATTAAATAAAGAAGAAATTAAGCTTATGCCTGGATTAATTAATTTATTAAATATTCTTAAGAAAAATAATAAAAAAATTGCAATTGCTTCTTCTTCAGAAAAAGAATACATAGAATATATTTTAAATAAATTTAATATTAAAGAATTTTTTGAAGTAATTATAAGTGGTTATGAAATTGAAAAAGGGAAGCCTGAACCAGATATTTTTCTTAAAGCTTCTGAAAAACTTAAAGTAAGTCCTAATGAATGTTTAGTTATAGAAGATTCTAGAAATGGTGTTTTAGCTGCTAAAAGAGCTGGAATGAAATGTATCGCTATTCCTAATTCTATAACAAAAAATCAAGATTTTTCTTTAGCAAATAAAGTTCTTAATAGTCTTAATGAAATTACTATTGAATTAATCGAATCTTTATGAATTAAAACATCATTTTTTCAATAATTTTATAAAGTATGTCTATTCCAAAATGGATATTTTTTATAGATATACGTTCATCTATTCCATGAGGTAATCTCATTAATTGATCATATGGCATATCTGTTTTTATTGGATGGAAACCATAACATATTGATCCTATTCTTCTTAAAAATCTTGAATCTGTTCCACCTGGAACCATATATGGAACTGCTTCAAAATTTTTATCATATTCTTTTAAAGTATTTTCAATTATTTTAAAGAAATCTGTTTCATATGAAGATTCTGTTGGTTCATCATATTTTACATATTCAAATTCTAATTTATCTATATTTTTAACTATGTTCTTAATATTTTTTAATAAATCTTCTTTCGTTTGTCCAGGAAGTATACGACAATCAAAAATTGTTTCACATAATGATGGAACAATATTCTCTTTTACTCCTCCATTAATCATTGTTGGAGTTATTGTTGTACTAATCATAGACCTTATCATTTCAGCTTCTCCTTTATTTTTTTTAGCTAATTCATCAAGTATTTTATGTGCAAGATATTTATTTAATAAAAGATTAGAAAGAATTTTATATTTACTACCTCTTTCACTTGATATTTTCTTAATAAATTTTTCTACTACTGGTATAATCATTATTGGAGGCTTATGAGACATGATTTTATTTATTGTATTCATCATTCTTAAAATTGCATTATCTCCAATTCCAGGCATAGAACCATGAGCAGGTACACCACCTGCTTTTATTTTTATCCATACTATTCCTTTTTCAGCTGTTTGAATTAAGAATATATGTTTATTTCCTATTGGTATAGAAAAACCTCCACCTTCATTAATTACATATGTTGTTTTAATTTTTTCAGGATAATTTTTTATTATATATTCTACTCCTGCTCCACCACCTTTTTCTTCATCTGCAGTAGCTGCAAAAACTATATCTCCTTTAGGTTTTTTATTATTTAACGCTATAAGTTTCATAATAACACATTCTATTGCTGTAAGAGATTTACAATCAATTGCTCCTCTTCCCCAAATAAAACCATCTTTTATAATTCCACTAAATGGATCTACACTCCATTCTGAAGCATTTGCTGGAACAACATCTAAATGAGATAAAAGCAATATGCTTGGCTCTTTCTTCTCACCTTTAATTCTACAAATCACATTTCCTCTATTTTCTTCAGATTTTATTATTTCAGTTTCTAAATTTGCTTCTTTAAGTTTTTCTGAAATGTATTTAGCTGCAGGCAATTCATTTCCAGGAGGATTTGTAGTATTTATTTTAATAAGTTCAGATAATATTTCTATAGCTTCATTTTTTGCTTTTTCTAAAGAATAGCTCAAATTTACCACCTCTAAATCAATTTTTTAGTAAAATAAAATTATCGTATTTTATTAATTTTTAGAATAAAGTAATGAAGTATATAATTTTTCGATATCATATAATCTCATTTATATATTTTAACTTTTCATGATTTTATCAATTCTGATGGTTCTATAACATGAAGTTTTGGTATATCTTGGAAATGCTTCTTATTATGGGTTATAAGCGTGTAACCATTTAAAAGAGTAATGCAACCTATAAATAGATCTCTATAGTCTACGGTTTTTCCTTTAGATTCTAATTCAGCTAAAATTTGACCGGCTAATTCAGCACAATTATCATCAAATGGAAGAAGCTTAATTGTTGAAAGAAAACCTTTAACTGATGCAAGATTACGTTCAACATTCCTTGATTTATATGCTCCAAAGTATATCTCAAATGCATTTATAGTGGTTGTTGCAATCTCAGCTTCAGCTTCAATTTTTCTTAAAAGCTGAACGTCATTTGGCTTATTTCGTAAAAGTCCAATAATAATTGTAGAATCGAGAATTATTCTTTTCGGAATTTCCAATGTAACCATCCTTCCCTTAAGCTTTTAAGAATTTCTTCTTCCTCTTCATCAGTCATAATCCATGCTCCAGCAAAATCGCTTATCTTCAATTTTTTCTCTCTAAGTAAATATTCTAAAGCTTCATCAAGAGATACTGGGCGCTTTAATTTTACTTGAAGCTCACCAGCAACTTCACAAAGCTTTTCATAAATTTCCTTATTAACCTTAATAGTTTTAGCTTCTGTCATTCGATCACTAAGTAAAAAAAGGTGTAGAATATATACTTTTACTAAAAAGTAACTTAGTTCTCATGAATTTATTAAGAAAAGTTTTATATTCCGAAAAATAGAAAATTTCTGGTGAATACATATTGTCTGAAATTATACTTAAAGTTGGTAAAAAAAGTTGGGATAATAGAAGATAGTTTTGTTAAAGTTTTAGTAAAAGATGGTAAACTTATAATAGAACCAATACCAAGAATAGAAGACCTTATTAAAGGAAAGAAAATTATTGAACTTACTCCTCAAGAAGCTGAAAAGATTAGCGAAGAAATGCAAAAAGAGGAAAATATATATGGATGAGCTTCTTGATACAACATATTTTCTACCTTTATTTGGTATTAAAATAAAGCTTAAGGATTTTGAAAATATTTTTCCTAAAATACTTAGTAATTATAAAGTAATGTATAATCCAATATCATTTATTGAAGCAAAATGGATTATATTAAAGTTATTAAAAGAAAAAAAATGAAATAAAAGATCAATTATTGGAATCATATAAAATAGGATTAAAAGCCATATTAATGGATAATAGATTTTTACAAACTGTAATTACAAATAGTGAAATAGAAAATATAGCAGAAACTTTTATTAAAAGCTGGTATAAAAGATTATTTTGATAGAATAATTTATGCTACAGCAGTAACTTATAATGCAATACTTCTTACAGAAGATGAAGGATTCACTACTGTAAACTTAGAAGATATAGAAAAACAAAAAAAATTATATCATGGAATATGATTATAAATTTATAATTGAAATTTCATCTTATAAGACTTTTTTCTGGAAGAATTAGAAAAGGTAAAATAATGGAAGTCATGTAACTTTTTTATTAAATTAATCAATATTTTAAATTTAAAGAAAATCATCTTAAATAAATATTGAAATTTTTAGAGTAGTAGCTAAAGAGGATCGAAAAGCTAAGAAGTGAAGTCCATAGTAATTTTAGTATGGGACTTATATTCAGTATATGAATAAATATGATGAAATCATAAGTAAAAACTGAGAATGTTCCTACTTAGTCAAGGAGAATGTTAATAGCAACTTCTTTAATCTTAAGCACTAAAATGTTAGTTTAAGATCAAACATGCATGATAAATTTATCGTTCAGATTTTTTTCTCCTTTGCTTACGACAAATGCTTCCGTAAAGTGCACAAATCTTAAGAGACTTTCGTGACTTTCAAACTCTTAATGCTAGATTCTATCTTCAACAATTTCGATTGCTCCATCCTTTACAATTAATAATTTGCCCTTAAAATCCTTAATCTTATCTAATAATAATTCCATTTCCTTGATCAGTTTTTCAGCTTTCGGTGGATGTATATGAAGAACGATTATGCCATAAAATTGTTTTGGAGGAAAAGATATCGGATTAGCAAAGTCGTAGTCTCTAGTCACTAAAATGCATTCTTCTCTTAATGCCAACAATGCTAACTCTCTATTTTTCATTCCTTTTGGTGGATATTGAACCGTATAACCCTTTGACATTAGAAAATCTTTCAGAAGTTTTGGGATGTTTTCATCAAGTAGGAACTTTAGCTTGTCTAACGTAATGCTCGCCTCTAATAATTTTAGCAGCCCAATTTAATGCTTCCTTAATCATGTTTTCATTTAAGCTTGGATAGTAGTCCTTAAGGATTTCCTCTATAGAGAGCCCTGTTGCGAGAAGTTCGATTACATCACTAACTAAAATTCTTGTGCCCTTAAAAGTAGGCTTACCATGACAAATTTCATCATCAATAACTATGTACTCACCAATCTCAACTCTCATGAAAAATTCACATTTATAATAAATGAACATATTTAAAAACTTTCAAAATATAAAAGCGAAAATTGAGGTTTTCTTTAGTGTAGTGAATAAGAAATTTCACGTTCCTTAGAAATAGAATGAAAACAAACTAAAAATTTACATGTAACCGACTCATATATACATATTCCTATTTTAAGGTTTTTGTTACATATCCTTACCATGCTGTCAGAGTTGAAAAAACACTTGCAAATAAGTTGCTGAGTTTATAATGCATAATTATCGTCATTCCCTTCTAAAGTAAATTTAATTCTAATTCTAGAAAAACGTTAACGCTTTTGATTTTTCTATAATGTCCTTTTATAATTGAGAATAGTGTGGCAACTTAATCTTATTTCCTTAAATGATTATAATAACTCTAGTTTCCACAAATCAATTTTTCATCATTTGAATTGTATTAAAAACTACTATAAATAAGAATTATCTTTATTTCTAATTCTTTTCTTGTAATTGCTCTTATGAATCTTAACCCTAATTCTTCTATGAAAAACTTATAAGTTTTATTACTGAGAAATAATAAGAAAGTAAAAAATAATAAATATATAAAAATAACTTTAATTTTAGAAAAAGAAAAGTATTATAAAAATAAATAATTTGTGAAGATGTATGAATACTAAAGATTCCATTTTGCAAATAAAAAAATTTTTCGATCCTAAAACAGTAGCAATAGTAGGGGCTTCAGAAAAAATTGAAAAAGCTGGAGGAATAATATTTAGAAATTTTATAGAAAATAAAAAAAGAGGAATATTTAAAGGTGAAGTATATCCAGTAAATCCATATGAGAAAGAAATTTTAGGATATAAATGCTATCCTTCAATTCTTGATATTCCAAACGAAATAGATTTAGTTGTAATAGTTATTCCAGCTCAATTAACATTAAAAATTGTTGAAGAAGCAATTGAAAGAAAAGTAAAAAATATTATAATAATTTCTTCAGGATATAGCGAGATTGGAAATTATGAACTTGAACAAAAAATTAAAGAAATGGTGAAAAAATCAGGTATAAGACTTCTTGGACCAAATTGTTTAGGAGTATATGATCCAAGTACAGGTGTTGATACGTTATTTTTACCTGAAACAAAAATTTTAGCAAACGGTAAAGAAGTTGTTTCAATGCCTCGTCCAATGCTTGGAAGAATAGGTTTTGTAAGTCAAAGTGGAGCATTTGGTGTAGCAGCATTAGATTATTTAACTGGAAAACAAATTGGTATAAGTAGATTCATAAGTTTTGGAAATAGAGCAGATGTAGATGAAATAGAAATTTTAGAATATTTTTTAGAAGATAATGAAACAAAAGTAATATTAATGTATATTGAAAATATAGTGAATGGAAGAGAATTTATAAAAATTGCTAGTGAAGTTACCAAGAAAAAACCAATTATAGCTATTAAAACTGGTAAAACAGAAGCTGGAGCAAGAGCTGCTCTTTCTCATACTGGAGCACTTGCTGGATCAGATAAAGTATATAATGGAGTATTTAAACAAGTTGGCATTTTAAGAGCAGAAAATATGCATGAATTTTTCAATATGGCTAAAGCATTAGTTTTACAACTTCCTGCAGAAGGGAATAATATTGGAATAATTACTGATGCAGGTGGACCAGGAGTTATGGCTTCAGATGAATGCGAAATAAGAGGAATGAATGTTAAAAAATTTTCAGAAGAAACTATTAATAAACTTAATGAATTAAAAAAAGATAAAATAATACCTGAATTTGCAACAATTTCTAATCCAATAGATTTAACAGGTTCAGTAACTTCTGAAATGTATGAAATTTGTACAAAGATTCTTCTTGAAGATCCTGAAATAAATGGAATAATTATTATTGGATTACATCATACTCCTGCTCTTGGAGATGATTTTATAGATAGAATAGCAAATATTTCTAAAAAATATTATAAGCCAATAGTTGCATGTGATATAGGAGAAACAGAAATGGCTTTATACATAAGACAAAAATTTGATAAATATGGTATTCCATCTTATTCTTCTCCAGAAGAAGCAGTTCAAGCAATGAATGGATTAGTTAAATACGGATTGTATTTAAAGAAAATTGGAGCATTTGAAAAATATTTAAATGAGTATAAAAAGTAAAATTAATAATGTTTAAAAGAGAAACCGCTTCAAATATTCCGTTTGAAAGACTGTTGTTCCATGACCTCCTATCCAGAGAATAAAAGAATAAAAAGAGTAAATGATAAAGACTTTAATTATAAAGGAGAATACATTTTATATTACATGAGATTAAGCTTTAGAGAGGACTTTAATTATGCTTTAGAATTTGGAATTTGGTTATCAAATAAGTATAAAAAGCCTTTGATTGTTTATACCACTCTAAGTGACCATTCAAAATTTTCAAATTTAAGAATCTACAAGTTTCTGATCGAAGGAATGATTAAAACTAAAAAATTGATCGAAGAAAGAGGTATAAAATTTATTATAGAAAAAACGAGCCAACCTCCTTACCAAAAAATAATTGAAAAATCAGAAGAAATTTTTTGTCTCATTTTAGAAAAAGGTTATTTAAAATATCAAAGAAAAGTCAACAATCTTCTTGCTTCAAAAATTCTGAGTTCTGTTTTAGAAGTTGAAAATGATGTTGTTGTTCCCGTTGAGTTAGTTTCAAATAAGGAAGAGCCTTACGTCAGAACAATCAGACCTAAAATATACAAAAATTTAAAATTCTTTCTAAAACCTATAAAGAAAAATAATCCTTTAATTAAGTCAGTAAATCAAAATTTTAACTTTAATGAATTAAACTTTCAAAAACCAGAAGAATATTTGAAAATTTTGAATATAGATAAAAGTGTAAAAGAAAGTAAATATTTTATAGGTGGTGAAGATGAAGCTAATAAAAAACTTCAAATTTTTATAGAACAAAAACTCCATAAATATAAAGAATTAAGATCTGATCCAAGCGTTGATTATCAATCTAATTTAAGTCCTTATCTTCATTTTGGTCAAATTTCTCCAGTGAAAATATGCTTAGAAGTTTTAAAAAATTATTCTTTAAAAGATGAAGTTGTAAAAAGCTTTTTTAATGAATTGATAATTTGGAGAGAGTTAGCCAGAAATTTTGCCTATTATAATGACAAATATGATGACTATGAAGGAATACCAGATTGGGCAAAGAAAACTTTAGAAGAACACAAAAAAGACAAAAGGGAATATTTATATTCTCTTGAAGAATTAGAAAATGCCAAAACTCACGATGAATATTGGAATGCAGCTCAACTTGAAATGCTGAAAACAGGCAAAATGCACAATTATATGAGAATGTATTGGTGCAAAAAAATTATAGAATGGACAGAAGATCCCAAAAAAGCTTTTGACATTGCTTGTTATTTGAACAACAAATACGAATTAGATGGAAGAGATCCTAATAGTTATGCTGGAATCTCTTGGTGTTTTGGTTCTTTTGACAGGGCCTGGCAAGAGAGGAAAATATTTGGAAAAGTAAGATACATGAGCGCCTCTGGTTTAGAGAGAAAATTTGATATTGATAAATATGTAGAAAAAGTTAAATTGTTAAATTAATTGATTACCTTTAATTTTGATAAAGAATTTAAAAATCACAAAATAACCTTATCTTCTTTATTCCTTTAAATATTTTTAAATTTTGTCGACGATTAATAATTTTAGAGATGGTCGGAGATTTTCTGAAAGAAGTCGAATGTAAATGGTTATAGAAGCGTCAAAAGATAAAAAAGTTAACATCACGGCGCTCGAAAAAGAAACAATAACGGGCAAAATAGCAATTTTCTTTCTCAAACTTTTATTCTCCTAGATATCAGAATTTACACTTACTAAAAGATAAAAAATTCTTATATCCTTTTAATAATGTTTATTTAAAGTTTTAAAATTAATAAAGAAGTGGAAAAAAGATTTAATTGGGCATATAAAATGGAAGACAAAATAGCAATTAAAGTAAGCGAGGTAATTACTCCTATCG
>CAZHGP010000009.1:0-38317 GCA_964532175.1 uncultured Nitrososphaeria archaeon | reverse complement strand
TTTGAAAATAATATTCTTAATATCTAAAAGAATTACTTTATCCTTAAGCTGATCTTCTGTTGAAACTAGAAATATTTGAGATTCCCATAAATCATAAGCATGCTTAAGTCTTAATAAAGCTGCTTCTAAACTTCCTTTTAAATGAACTTCAAAAACATATTTTGGACCAATTCTAGGAGGCTTATGCCATACAATATCAAATTCATATTTTTCATGCTAATTTAATTTCACAGAAAAACCAAAAAATTATTAGAAAAATATTAATTCTAAATATAATTCTTATTAGATAGACTATAAATTCTTGTTATTATAGTAGATGTTAAACTTGTTTTTAGTTTATCTCCAACCAATTTGTTAATGAACCAAATATGCTTTCTCTTATCATTCTTTGATTATTTTTCTATTTTGAATTCTCACTTAAATTTTGTACTATTTAAGAAGTACTTAATGTTTTTACTTTTACATTTAGTTCTTTTTTTATAGCTTCTTTTTCTTTTTCAAAATCATCATCTATTGTAATAAGCTCGTTTATTTCTTCTCCTTGTTCTATTAAGGTTTTTATGTAAGCTAAATGAAGAAGATCAAGAGTTTTTATTTTAAACTTAAATGATATATCTATGGCTGTTGCAAGTGGTGAATACATGCTACCTATAATGAAATTTCTTTTATAACCATTAACTTTCCTATAACTTAACTTAAATCTTCTCATTATGTATAGAATAGCTACTGGAATAATTAGTTCTTCCTTTACTTTTATTTTTCTAGATATTTCTAGCAACATAATTTCTTTCCTGGATAATATGCTGGCAAGTTCGGCTAAAACAAGCTCTGAAATCTTTTTATTCTCTCCTTTTTCTAGAAATCTTTGTGCTAACTTTTGTCTAGAATCAAGTTTGTCAAGAGCTGCTATAATAATGCTAGTGTCTACGTAGCTCATCTTTTCCTCTCTCTCAGCAATTGTTTAGTTGCTCCACTAAGATCTATTGGTATCTTTCCCTCTGCTTTTTCAAGCTTAAAAAGATTCTCTAAAGCTTTGAAAACTTCAGATAGGTAAGCTAAGTTTTCAACTCCAAGCCTTATAAGTTCTCTTATTGCTTCACTTCTTGATTGAAAAATTCCATATTCTATCAATTGGTCTATTTGCTTTAATTCTTGCTCTTTTAGCCTTATTGGTATTATCTTCGTAGTCATATGTAATACGAATACGTATTCGTATATAAATTTTTCTCAGTATGTTAGATTATTAACTTAAAAGCTTAATGAAAACATCATTACTTATAAGAACCTAGATTCTTATCATTTCTTAGAATTAAAAAAAGAATTTACATAATGCTTTTTAAACATATATGGAAAATATTTTGAATATTATTAAGATTAAAGAAATAAATTTAATATAAGTATTACGTTTTCAAAATTTTTTATATTTTCAATATTTTTAAAGCATTTTCATATAATATTTTTGTTTTAATTTCTTCATTTATATCTAAATTTTTTATTGCTAAAACCATTTTGGGCACTTCTATTCTAGGATAATCTGATCCAAAAACTATTTTTTCTCCTAAAAATCTTTCAATAACTCTTTTTGGTATTGCTTCTGTTAATAAATATTTCATATGTTCAAAACATGTTCCAGTAAATGTATTCGATACATCTAAGTAAACATTTTCATTTCTCATAGCTACAATTGCTGCTTCCCATATCCATGGCCAACCAAAATGAGCAAGAATAATCTTCATTTCAGAATATTCTCTAGCTATCTCATCCCATATTATTGGATTGCAATATTCTATTGAATATTTTGATTGCCAAACCATTCCAGTATGAACTATTAAAGGTAATTTCATATCGTTTATTTCATCATATACTTCTTTTGCTTTTTCAGATAATGGATTAAAAGATTGTATTGCTGGATTAATTTTAACCCCTTTTAAATTAAGTTTCTTAATACTTTTATTTAATTCTTCTCTTGCATTTTCTTTATTTGGATCTATACTAGCAAATCCTATAAAAATTTCAGGAAATTTTTCTACAATTTTTGCAACAATTTCATTCGATGGAATTTTGCAATTCCATTTTGTACTACAATCAATTGGAAGCAATACTGCTTTTTCTACTTCTACTTCTTTTAATTGATTTATTAAAGTACTTATTGGTTGTGGAGAAGTAAAAAGATTAAAAACATTTTTTTGTGCATTCCATAAATTCTTATCTTCTTCAAAAGCTTCTTTAACAAGTGGATGAATATGAAAATCTATTACTTTCATTTTTTATTCACCTATAACCATTATTGTTAATTTCCTTTCTTTTGGACCATCGAATTCTGCTAAGTAAATATTTTCTCTTGAACCAAGTATTGCTTCTCCATTTCTTATAAGAATAATAGCATTTAATCCAGTTAATATGCTTCTAAAATGAGCCCATGCATTCACAGCCATTCTTCCATCTTTATAAAAATAATGATGATGAAAATAATTATCTTCTTCTGGTGTTATTTTCTTTAAATAATTCATTATATCTATTTCTAATCCAGGTTCATTCTCATTTATCAATATTCCAGTTGTTGTATGATGCGAGAAAACAATTGCAAAACCATTTTTAATATTAGATTCATTAATTGCTTTTTTTACTATATCTGTTATATTTATTAATTCACTATTCTTTTTTGTTTCAATTATTATATCTTTAAAAAAATTTTTCATTTTAAATCACTTTTAATATCGTTTATTATTTTTTATTTTATTTAAATTTTTATATTTCATATTTTTTCATAAAATCTTTTATTTGTTCTATATTTTCAAACCCTTCTTTACAATCCATTTTTGTAGTACTAAGTGCTGCAGCTGCATTTGCAAATTTTCCTGCATCTTCCAATTTCCAATTATTTAATAAAGCATATAGAAAAGCAGCATCAAAAGCATCTCCTGCACCTACAGTACAAACTACATTTACTTTATAACTTGGTATTTTTAATATTTCTTTTCCATTACTTAAAATGCATCCTTCCTTTCCTGCTTTAATAGCAATTATTTTTGAACCCATTTCATGCAATTTCTTTATGCAATTTTTTAAATTTTTTTGTTTAGTAATTTTTCTTGCTTCTTCTTTATCAAGTGTTAATACATCTACATATTCTAATAAATTATTTTTAAATGGTTTAATCCAATCTCCAGTTATACTTGCTTGAGGATTTAAACTTGTTAATGCTTTATTTTCTTTTGCTATTTTAAAAATTTCTATTGTTGGCTTTCCCCATAAGCTAGGTAATAAAAGGTATCCTGAAAAATGCAATAATTTAATTCCTTTAAAACTTTCAAAATTTATTTCATTAAATTTTAATTGAGGAATAGGTGTAATAAATTGTATTTTCTTTTTATTTTTAAAAATTAATATTAAAGTAACTTCAGTAGCTTTATTTTTATCAATAATTAAATATTTTGTTAAAACTTTTTCTTTTTCAAGTCCTTTTTTTATTATTTGTCCCCATTCATCTTCTCCTATTTTTCCAATTATTCCACATTTAATTCCAAGTCTTGAAAGACATTCAATAAAATATCCAGCTGCACCTGCAACATATATTCCTATATTGCTTAATTTTTCAGGCTCACTCCAACTTTTAGGTATTTTATTAAAACCTGTAGCAATTATATCTATTCCTATTTCTCCAATTGCTAAAGCTTCTATACTCATTTTTTAAAAAACTCCTTTTTATTTTAATTTTACTACTTTTGATAAATGTCTAGGATTATCTGGATCGTATCCTTTTCCAATTGAAATATAATATGCAAATAATTGATTTGGAATTACATTTATTGAAGGAGAAATTTCTTCTAATATTTTTTCTGGAAGATTTATAGATATTGTAGATTCTTCTAATATTTCTTTAATATTCGTAATAGTTAATAATTTTCCATTTTTATTTTTTATATCTTTCATTAAATCTAAAAATATTTTTTTATTAATTCCTTTTGGAGCTATAATATTTATTAAAGTTTTTTCATCTACTTCAGCAATTGGTCCATGTCTAAATTCTAAAACATGGAATGCTTCTGTCATTAAATAAGATGTTTCTCTAAGTTTTAAAGCAGATTCTAAACTTATTGGATAATTTGGTCCTGAACCTAAAAATATTATTTTATAATTGCTATATTCATTAACTATTTTTTTAATTTCTTCTTCTTTCTCTATTAATTGTTTTGCATAATTTGGCAATTTTTCTATTTCTTTTAAGATTTTTTTTATATTTTTATTTCTTTTAAGCATACTTATTCTAAAAGCTAAAATTTTTAATATAAGTATTGAGCCTGAAAAAGTTTTAGTCATTACAACACTTTTCTCTTCACCTGCATTAATATTTATAAAATTTTTTGCTTCTTTAGCTAAGCTACTATTTGGATTATTTGATATTGCTAATGTTTCTAAGCCTAATTTTTTTGCATATCTTAAAGCTTTAACAGTTTCAGTAGTTTCACCAGATCTAGATAAGAATACTAAAAGCGAATCTTTTTTAATATATGATGGTTTATAAAAAATAAATTCAGATGATGGTAAAGCATTAGTATATAAATTTGTATATTTGCTTATATAAAATGATCCTACTTGACTTGCATAATATGATGAACCACATCCAATAAAATAAATAGAATTAAACTTTTTCTTAATTATTTTTTCAGCAATATCATTTATTTCTTCTTTCTTTTCTTTAAGAATTTTTTCAAATACTCCTGGTTGTTCTAATATTTCTTTATGCATAAAATGTTCATAATTCATTCTTATCACCAAAACTTAAAAATAAAATTTTTTTAATATTTATTTATTTTTGAAAATGAAAATAATTATCTATCCTTTAATTAAAATAAATCTATCAAATCCTAATGATATTTCTTTTCCTTGCTTATCTACATATTCGAATCTTCTAGGACCTTGAACATCTACTTTAATTAAATAATTATTTATTAAAACAAGTAATCTAGTAGTTAATCCAGTGAAAGTTGATTGATCTATTTTCCCTTTAATAATATTTAAAAATTTTTCTTTTTCTCCATTTACTACTTCTATATCTTCAGGTCTAATAGATATTAATACATTATCATTTACTTTAAATTCATTTATGTTTGGTAAAGGAGGAGATGTTATTATATCTCCAGTTTCAATTTCAACTTTTGCAATTGGAGGAGATACTTCAATTATTTTTCCTTTAAGGAAATTTGTTGTTCCTATAAAATCTGCTACAAAAGAAGTTTTAGGATTTAAGTATAATTCTAATGGTGTGCCTACTTGTTGAATTGTTCCTTCATTCATTACATATATTCTATCAGATATTGCAAATGCTTCTGCTTGATCATGTGTTACGTATATTGCAGTTTTTCCTGTTTCTCTTTGTAATTTCCTAATTTCATATTTTAATCCATCTCTAAGTTTTGCATCTAAATTGCTTAATGGTTCATCGAATAATAATACTTCTGGATCCAATGCTAAAACTCTTGCAATTTCAACTCTTTGTGCTTGCCCACCACTAAGTTCTCTTGGCATTCTTTTTTCAAATCCACTCATATGTACTAATTCAAGTACTTCCTTAACTTTCCTATCAATTTCTTCTTTTGAATATTTTAAATTCTTTAATCCAAAAGCAATATTATTATACACATTCATATGTGGAAATAAAGCAACTCTTTGAAAAACAAACCCTATCCTCCTTTTATATGGTGGCAAATCCGTTACTCTTTTATCATTAAAAAATACATCTCCAGTATCTGGATAAATCAATCCAGCTATTATTCTTAAAGTAGTTGTTTTTCCACATCCACTTGGTCCAAGAATAGTTATAAATTCTTTATCTTTTGCTTCTATATTTACATGATTTACAGCTATAGTATCTCCAAATTTTTTACTTATATCAACAGCTCTTACTGAAACCATTTATAATTCACTTTTTTTAATAATTTCCTATTTTCAACATCTTTAAATATTTTTATTATTCTTTTTATATTAAAAATTATCGAAAACTTTATAATTATTTTTCTATAAAAAAATGGTTTAATAAAGGTATGTATAAAAATAAGCTTATTTACTTATTAATCTTATTAATAATTTCTATACTTATATTATCTTTTATTTTAAAAATTTCTCAATTTAATTTATTTCAAAAATATTCAACATTCCCTAATACATTTTCATTAGAAGAAGATTTCTTAATTGCTTTAAACTCTACTAAAATTATTGATAAAATTTTTGCTAAAAGATCTGGAATAATGATTCCTATTAGAATTGCTCCTTCACAATATAAACTTTTAATAATTAATATTACTTTAATAAACCTTAGTTCTGAAAAGAAATTTTTTGATCCATTTAAATATCTTGCAATTTTAAAAATTAATGGAAAAAATTATTATGGACATTATTTTACTCATGATTGGTTTAGTTTATTAGGTTTTATAGATTCTAATAAGAAAGTAATAGGCTACATTGTTTTTTCAATTCCAAAGAATGCTACTTCTGCTGAATTTATTATAAATTATTCATGGAAGAATGAAAATAAAAATATATGCGATATTTTTTTAAGAATCAATTATTGATTTATATCTCTATATACTTTGTTGGATTTTTATCTCTTTCTATTACTAAACATATTCCATTTTTACCCATTGGTCTATAGCCATTATGCCATGTGTCTACTATTACTACTTCATCTTTTTTAAGAGGTAATTCTTTAATTTCTTTATTTTCTTTTAATACTAAAGTTACTTCCCCATCTATTAAATAGAACAATTCTGGATATTTATGTTTCTCAAGTTTTTTAACTTCACTTCTATCTGTAGCTTTTGGAACATATATCCCAAAAAGCCATTTCCCTTTATCCTTAAAAAGTTCTTCCCATTCAGTTTTTGGCTCTATTTTAAAAATTCTTGTAGGACACATAAAAGATTTATATATATTTAATTATTTAAATTTTTCTTTGTTTTAAAATAATGAAAAAATTATATATTTTTTTATTTTAAAAATTTTTATGAGTGAGGATAAGATTCTTCAAATGCTTAAAGAATCTATTTTAAGTTTTGATGTTGATATAGCTATAAAAGCTGCAAAGGAAGCTATTAAAGCAAATATAGATCCTATTAAAGCTATTGAAGAAGGATTTGCTAAAGGAATAAGAGAAGTAGGAGAATTATTTGCTAAAGGTGAAGTTTTCCTTCCAGAGCTTATAATGGCTGGTGAAGCAATGAAAGCAGCAATTGAAATTTTAAAACCATATTTCCCTACTGGAAAAGGATTAAAAAGCTTAGGAAAAATAGTTATTGGAACAGTTGCTGGAGATCTTCATGATATTGGTAAAAGCATAGTTATTTCTATGTTAACAGCAAATGGTTTTGAAGTATACGATCTTGGAGTTGATGTTCCTAAAGAAAATTTTATTCAAAAAGTAAAAGAATTAAATGCAGATATTCTAGGTTTATCTGCTCTTTTAACGAGCGCATTACCTGAAATGAAGAAAATAATTGATGAATTAAAAAAGGAAGGGATTAGAAATAAAGTTAAAGTTATTATAGGAGGAGCTGCTACAACTCAAAAATATGCTAATGAAATTGGTGCAGATGCTTGGGCTGGAGATGCAATAGAAGCTGTTTCTAAAATTAAAAAATTAATGGGAATTTTATAAATGGTGAAATAAAATGGGTATTGAAGGAGCTAAAATAAAAAAACCTTTAAGATTTTTTACAAAAAATGAATTATATGAAATCCATTTAGCTACTTTAGAAATTTTAGAATCTATTGGAATAGAATTTCATGATGATAATGCATTAAAAATTCTTGATGAAGGAGGAGCAGAAGTTGATTATAAAACAAAGCAAGTAAAATTTCCACAATATCTTATTAAAGAAGCTATTAGAAATAATCCAAATACAATTAAATTATGTGGTAGATATCCAGAATATGATGTAAAATTAGAAAATGGAAAAGTATATTTTGCATCTGGAGCAAATGCATTATATATACTTGATAAAGATAAAGGAATAAGAGATGCTTTAATAGAAGATTGCATAAAATTAGCTAGAATAGCAGATGCTTTAGAAAATATACATGTATATCTTACATTAGTTAGTCCATTAGATGTTCCTCCTACAGGAGTTGATAGAATAAGATGTGCAATAGCTTTAAAAAATACATGTAAGCATTTCTTTCATGATGCTCAAGGAAGAGAAGGAGCTTTAGATCAAATAAAAATTGCATCTATTATTGTTGGAGGAGAAGAAGAACTTAGAAAAAGACCAATTATTTCTCTTGCTCCATGTATTACAAGCCCATTTAGATGGGGAAAAGATGCAATTGAAGTATTAATGGTTATGTCTGAAAAAAATCTTCCACATATTATTTCTAGTGAACCAATGTCTGGAGCAACTTCCCCTGTTACTCTTGCAGGCTCTATAGTTCAGCAAAATGCAGAAATTTTAAGTGGTTTAGTCCTTTCAAAACTTATTAATAAACGTTCTCCAGCTCTTCTTTGCACTCTTCCATCAATAATGGATATGAGAACTGGAAATATTTCAATGGGTTGTATTGAACTTGCTTTAATGTGTGGAGGAATGGCTCAATTAATGCAATATTATAATATTCCATATGTAGGTTCTGGTGGAATATCAGATTCAAAATTAATGGATGAACAAGCTGCATATGAAAAAGCATTAACACTTTTAATTCCAGCATTAGCAGGAACTAATTTAATACATTTATCTTCTGGAATGCTAGAATCAATACTTACTTTAAGTTATGAACAAGTTGTTATAGATAATGAAATTATTGGAATGGTTTTAAGAGCATTAAAAGGAATAGAAGTTAATAGTGAAACTCTTGCAATAGATGTTATAAAAAGTGTTGGTGCTGGAAAGCATTATTTAAAACATAAGCATACTTTAAAGAATTTACGTAAAGAACATTTTATTCCAGAAATAAGCGATAGATTAGCTAGAAAAACTTGGTTAGATGCTGGTGCAAAAGATTCAATTGATAAAGCAAAAGAGAAAATTGAAAAAATCTTATCTACTCATCAAATTAAACCTTTAGATAAAGATATTGAAAAAGAAATAGATAATACTTTAAATCAAATAATGAAGAAATTAATAAGCTAATATTCATAATTTTTCTTAAAAAGCTTATCAATAAATTTTAGGATATTTTAATTGATTAAAAATGAATTCAAGAGAAAGAGTATTAAATGCTCTTGAGCATAAAGATGTTGATATTATACCATATTGGGATGGCTTTAGTAATATGGAAGCTGAAGAATGTTTTTTAGGTAAAAAATATCATGAAGCTAATGATGTGGAAAAAACTATTTTTTTAGCACGTTTATTCAATTCAGATATTGTTAATCTTCCTATAGCAGGTTTTCCTGGAGGACCTGGAATATGGTGTGAAATAGTTTATGAAGGGGAAAATCATATTATTGCAAGAAACCCATTTGGTGGATTACAATATTGGAGAATTAAGCCATATTTTGCTATAGTTCTTACAAATCCTATAAAGAATAAAGAAGATTTAGAAAAAATTCAAAAGCCTAATATAGAAAGCTTTATTCCAAGAATAGAAGCATTTAGTGAAAAATTGAAAAAAATTTATAATTATAATTATTTTACTGTAGCTGAAATAAAAGGGGTTTGTGAAACACCTTGGATGTATCTTAGAGGATTAAAAAATTTCTTAATAGATATTAAAAAAGATCCTAAATTTGTTAATGAAATGATAGAATTATCTTTCAAATTTATGATAGAATTAACAGAATATATTATAGATACAGCTCCTTTAGATGGAATATGGATGACAGATGATATGGGTGATAATAAAAGCCCATTTTTTAGTATTGAAACTTATAGAAAATTGTTTAAACCATGGCATGAAGAAATAGTTAAAAGAATTCATAAAAAAGGTAAAAAAATTTTACTTCATTCTCATGGTAATATAACACCATTATTTAATGATATTGTTAATGCTAATTTTGATTCAATAGACCCTCTTGATCCTGCTGATAATATTGATTTATTAAAAATTAAAGAAAAATATGGTGATAAAATTACTTTAATGGGTGGAATAACTAAAAATATTGGATTAATGTCTATAGAAGAAATTGAAAAGCATGTATTAGAAATTGCAAAGATTGGAGGTAAAAAAGGTTTTATTTTAATGAGTGCTGGAGGAGTTCCACCTGAAATGTCACTTGAAAAATTTAATCATTATAGATATATTATAGAAAAAGCTAGAAAAATTTAATAAATTCTAAAAATAATAAATAAGAAAAGCTTATTTAATTTTTTTAAATTTATTAATATCTAATTCAAAATTAAATTTCAAAAAGTGATCTTAAATGGTTTCTCCTAGAATAGAATTCCTTTCAAAAGATGAAATTTATAAAATACATATTACTTCATTGAATATACTTGAGAAAATTGGAATAAAAGTAATGGATGAAAATATTCTTAATTTACTTAAAAATTCTGGATGTGAAATAGATTATGAAAATAAAATAGCAAAAATTCCTCAATATTTAGTAATGGAATGTATTAAAAAGATTCCAAAGAATTTTACAATATATGCTAGAAATAATAAATACAATATTACTTTTGGAAATGGAAAAATGAAATTCATATCTAGTGGAGGACAAATGAATATAGTAGATCCTATTTCTAAAAATAGAAGGCCTGGTAAATTACAAGATACAATTAATGCAGTTAAATTAGGTTATTCTCTTGAAAATATAAACATTGTTGGTGCAATGGTAGTTCCACAAGATGTTCCTTTAGAATTAGCTGATATTTATATGTATTCTATTCTATTAAAATATTCTTCAAAAGTAATTTTTGCATGGATTTATAATAGAAAATCTGCTGAATATATTTTAAAAATGCTTAGCATTTTAGCTGGTGGAATAGAAGAATTAAAGAAAGAACCATTAACTTTCTATTTTTGTGAACCTACTAGCCCACTTAAATTTGGAGAAAATGCTTTACAAGTACTTCATTTATTTACTAAAATTGGAATGCCTGTTTGTTTTGGACCAATGGTTATGGCTAGTGCAACAGGTCCAGCAACTTTAGCTGGGACTCTTTCTATGGAAAATGCTGAAATACTTGCTGGAACAGTTATTTCTCAATTAATTTATCCAGGAGTGCCTGTTTTATATGGTGGAATACCGCATATATTAGATCAAAAAACTGGAAATATTTCTTTTGGTTCTCCAGAACAAGGAATAATGGCTGCAGCAATTACTCAAATTGGAAAATACTATGGTTTTCCAATTCATGTAAATATTGGTTTAACAGATTCTAAGCTACCAGATGCTCAATCTGGAATAGAAAAAGCTTCAACTATGCTTATGGGAGCATTAGCAGGTGCTGAATTAAGTGGCCATCTTGGAATATCTGGTGCAGATATGGGTGCTTGTTTTGAGCAACTTGTAATAGATAATGAAATAGCTGATTATATTCAAAGAATAATTAAAGGATTCGAAATAAATGATGAAACTTTAGCATTAGAAATATCTGAAAAAGTAGGAGTTGGAGGAACATTTTTAACACAAAAACATACATTAAAATACATTAGATCAGAATTTTGGTATCCAAAAATTTTTGATAGAAAAGATTGGAATAGTTGGTATAATCTGGGTGCTAAAGATTCTATTAAAATTGCTAATGAAATTGTTTCAAAAATATTAAAAGAATATCAAATTGAAATATTAGATAAAGATATTGAAAAAGAAATAGATGAAATAATATTAAAAGCTAAAAAAGAGATTTTAAAATAAAAAAGATAAAAAATTTATTATTTTTTTAAATAATTATTAATGGGTTTATACTATTGTTACTTCAGTCTTTTTATCGAATATATGCATTCTATCTTTATTAAATTTAATCCAAACTTTTTCTCCCATAGTTCCTCTGAATGTTGGTGCTTCTCTTAATTTAATAATATTTTCTCCAACTTTAGCATCTACTATTACTTCTGTTCCAAGAGGTTCCATAACATAAATTTCTGCTGGAATTGCTGTTTCAGGTTTTTCTACTTCTCTTGTAATAGATAAATCTTCAGGTCTAAGCCCTAGTATAACTTCAGAACTTGTAGCTTTTTTCTTTATAATATCCACTATTTCTGGCCATAATTCTAATCTAAATGTTCCAGCATCTAAATATCCTTTTCCATCTTTTTCTAAGAATGTGCATTCTATAAAGTTCATTGGTGGGCTTCCAATGAATCCTGCTACGAATATATTTGCTGGATGATCATATAAATCTTCTGGAGGAGCTACTTGTTGAAGCACACCATAATTCATAACTGCTACTCTATCAGCCATTGTCATTGCTTCTGCTTGATCATGTGTAACATAAATTGTTGTTACACCTAAATCTCTTTGAAGCTTCTTTAACTCTGCTCTCATGTATAATCTAAGTTTTGCATCCAAGTTGCTTAATGGTTCATCCATTAAGAATACTTTTGGTTCACGTACTATAGCTCTTCCAAGAGCTGTTCTTTGAGCTTCTCCACCACTAAGTTGCCTAGGTTTACGATCTAATAAATGTGATATTCTTAAAAGTTCAGCAACTTGTCTAACTCTTCTATCAATTTCTTCTTTTGGATATTTTCTCATTTTTAATGGAAAAGCAATATTATCATAAACAGTCATATGAGGATATAATGCATAACTTTGGAAAACCATTGCTACATCTCTATCTTTTGGTGGCAAATCATTAACAAGAGTATCTCCTATATATATTTCTCCTTGGTCAGGAGTTTCTAATCCAGCTACGCATCTTAAAGTTGTTGTTTTTCCACATCCACTTGGTCCAAGCAATACTACAAATTCTTTATCTTTTATTTCTAAGCTTACATTATTTACAGCAATTGTTGATCCAAAACGTTTAACTAAATTTTTTATTTCCACTCTTGCCAATCTAAACACCTTTATTTATAGATACCACTTTCTTATTTTTTCTTATTTTTTAGGAAGTATAAAAACCTTATGCTTTTATTTTATAAATTTTATTTTTTTCATTTAATTTTCTTTTAAAAATTTTAAAGGTTATATATTCTTATTTATTATAAAATAAATGGCGTTAAAGATATGGATTTCTCCATATTAGCAGATTTTTATGAAAAAATAGAATCTACTACAAAAAGGCTTGAAATGACTGATTATTTAGTTGAATTGTTTAAAAAATCTGATAAAAAAATTATAGATAAAGTAGCTTATTTAACACTTGGAGAAATATATCCTCCATATGTTGGATTAGAACTTGGTTTAGCTGATAAACTTGCAATTAAAGCAATTAGTTTAGCTACTGGTGTAGAAGAAGAAAAAATCGAAAGAGAATATAAAAAATTGGGAGATTTAGGAAAAGTTGCTGAAAAATTTACTTCTTCAAGAAAAGTAGTTTCTCTTTTTCAAGAACCATTAACTGTTGAAAAAGTTTATGAAAGTCTTGAAGAAATATGTAAAGCTACTGGAAAAGGAGCTCAAGAAAAGAAAATAAATATTTTTGCTGGTTTATTAGCAAATGCTTCTCCTAAAGAAGCAAGATATTTAGCTAGAATAGCAACTGGTAGACTTAGGCTTGGAATGGCTGATATGACTTTACTTGATGCTCTTGCAATTGCTTTTGCTGGAAGTAAAGAATATAGAGAGATAATAGAGAGAGCATATAATTTATCAGCTGATATAGGTTATGTAGCTAAAAAATTAGCTGAAGGAGGAATAGAAGCTATAAAAAAATTTAAAATAACTTTAGGAAAGCCAATTAAAGTTCAATTAGCTGAAAGGCTTTCAACTATAGAAGAAATACTTGAAAAAATGAATGGGAAAGCTAGTGCAGAATTTAAATATGATGGAATGAGAATTCAAGCTCATATAGATCAAAAAAGGATAATTTTATTTTCTAGAAGAGAAGAAAATATTACTAGTCAATTTCCAGATGTTGTTGAAGCATTAAGAGAAGCAATAAAAGCTAAAGAAGCAATTGTTGATGGAGAAGCTGTGCCAATAGACCCTCATACAGGAGATTTCTTACCATTTCAAGTAGTATCTCAAAGAAGAGGTAGAAAATATGAACTTGAAAAAATGGCTGAAGAAATTCCAGTTTGTTTATTCTTATTTGATTTATTATACTTAAATGGTGAAGATTATACTAATAAACCATATCTTGAAAGAAGGGAAAAATTAAAAGAAATTGTAAAAGAAACTGATAGAGTTAAACTTGCAGAATATATAGTATCGGATGATAAAAAAGAAATTGAGAAATTTTTCTTAGAATCTGTTCAAAAAGGTGGAGAAGGATTAATTTTCAAATCTATTGCTCCAGATTCTTTTTATGAAGCAGGAAAAAGAGGCTTTAAATGGATAAAGCTTAAGCGTTCTTATCAATCAAAAATGGCTGATACTGTAGATTTAGTAATTGTAGGGGGCTTCAGAGGTAAAGGGAAAAGAGCTGGAACATATGGAGCATTATTAATGGCTGCATATAATCCTAAAAAAGATAGATTTGAAACAGTATGTAAACTTGGAAGTGGTTTTACTGATGAAGATTTAGAAAATCTTCCTAAAATTCTTTCTCCTTATAAGATTAAACATAAGCATCCTAGAGTTTATGCTTTAATTGAACCTGATGAATGGTTTGTTCCAGCATTAGTTTTAGAAGTAATTGGAGATGAAATAACTTTAAGTCCTGTACATACATGTGCTTTTGGATCAATAAAAGAAGGGAGCGGTTTAGCTATTCGTTTTCCACGTTTAGTGAAATTTAGAGAAGAAAGGTCTCCTGAAGATGCTACAACAATTGATGAAATAATAGAAATGTATAATTCTCAATTAAAGAAAATTTCATAAATTATTTTATTCTTTTATTAATGCTAAGAAAATTATAGGTAAATATACTGTTGCATCACCTTCTACAGTAATATGTTTAGCATTTTCTTTTATTTTTCCCCAAGAAATTGCTTCATATGTTCTTGCACCAGATAAGCTACCATCATATTCTTGAGCAGTAGTTATGTATACAGCATAATCTAAACCATTTTTAAATTGAGACCACCATATTACATGATGCTTTGAAATTCCTCCACCTATTATTAATCCACCCAATTTTTTAGCATTCCATACTAAATCGCTTAAAAATTGTTCATCTTCTAAAATATTTATTCTAAAATCTTTATGCATTTGATAGAATTGCCATAATTGATATCCAATAGCACCATCTGTTATTCCAGGAACTATTATTGGAATATTATTTTTCCAAGACCAATAAAGGATAGAATCTTCTTTTAATCTTTTACCAATTTCCCAGCATAATTCATATGTTGATATTTCTTTCTTTTCATTATATATTTCTTTTAACCATTTATTCATTTTTTCTTCTATTATTATTCCATAAGAATCATTTGGAACTAGAATATTTCCAATCCTATTTATTCCTTTTTTATGAAGTTTTACATCATTCATTCTAAAACTTCCATGATAATAATTTTTAAAACTTCTAGCAACATCATGATCCAATGTTCCACAAGTTGTAACAATTATATCGAACCATTTCCTTTTCATCATTTCTTTTATTATTCCTCTATTTCCAGTAGCAATTATACATGCTGGAAATGATAAAAATTTTAAAGTTTCTTTATCATTCAACATTTCTTTAATAATTCTTATTGCTAAAGCAAATTTTTTAGCAGTAAAACCTCCACTTAATTCCATTTCTTTTATTATTTCACTAATATTAGTTTCTTCATTTATTTCTATATCTTCTACTTTCTTCATAAGAATAACTTTTTAATAGAAGTATTTATCTTTGAACTATTTTAAGCTTTTCTTTTATATGTTTTTATGGATTTTTAAAAAATTAAAAATGATGTAAATGCTAAAATTTCAAACTTTCCATGCTGAAGGTAAAGGTAAATCTTTCATTGTAAGCAAGCCTGCTGGTGCTTCTAATACTTTAGGTATAGAATTTATTATAATAGATACAGTACCTATATCTCCATGTACTCCCCCTATGATTCTTTCATGTATATTCGGTATACCTTCAATAAAAACTTCATCATATTCTTCTTTTACATTAACATGAGAAATAAATTCTAATGTAATAACTTCTTTATTTTTCATAATACCATAAGCTACACTTTTTAAACCAGCTACACTTCCTATTTTTACGGTTGTATATTCTGTAACCCTTTCTTCATTAGCTATAATTGGTTCAGGAGGCGTTTCTTTAATTTCATCCAATTTCCAACCAATAGCAGATGCTATCATTGCTATTGATTCTATTAAACCTACATGACCAGTAATAATTTTATTATCAATCTTTTGCTTAAATTCTTCTAATGTTAATCCTACACCAATTTTTTTCTGATATGCTATTCGACGTTTTCCAGCATCCATCATTCTAATTACTTTAATCTTATAAATTTCTTGACATAATGCTGTAAGCATAATGGGCAAACTATCCATAAGATATCCAGGATTAATACCTGTTCCAAGAATAGTTACATCATATTTTTTTGCAAGATTATTTAATTTTTTAGCTAATTTAGGATGTCTATAATATGGATAAGAAAGTTGTTCGCATGTAGATATTACATTCATACCAGCTTTAACACATTCTTCAATTTGCGAATAAGCAAGCTCTAAATCAGATACTGTAGCATGTATGACTATATCACCTTTTATTTTAGAAAATAGTTTTTTAGGATTATCCATTACTTTAACTTTAAGTTTCTTTTCTAAAGCAAGTACTTCGCCTAAATCTTTTCCTACTATATCTTTTGCTATATCAATTGCACCAACTATTTTAATTCCTTCCTTTTTTATTAATGCTCTTCCAATATTTCTTCCAATTTCTCCTAAACCATATAGGATTATTTTAATCATATAATTCACGCTCTATTTTTTTAATAAGTTCATTTAAATAATGTTTTTTAATACTTTCTTTTTTACTAATTTATATTTTTGGAAAAATTATGAGTAATTTTTTATATTTCTATATTTTTAAAAAATAGATTTTTCTTTTTTAAACACTATTTTTATATACCTTATCTTAAAAATTTTTAACCAAAAACTAAATATATTATGATAATTAATGATAATAATAGAAAATAGAGGATGTATAAAGCTTATTCTAGAATATTCATATTTATATTTATAATACTTATATTGCTTAATATTATTTATCAATCTTTTTCTTTAGAAGAATTTGAAGAAATAATAACTTATACTATAACAATTTATGAAGATTGCTCAGCTTTTTGGAAAATAGAACATAGGTTTAGATTAAAAACAAAAGAAGATGAGCTTGCTTTTTATAATTTTACAAAAACTTATAAAAAAGAAGTTTTCCTTTCAGATTTTATAAATAAAACTGAACATATTATTAGAAAAGCAAGTGAAATAACTGGAAGGAATATGGAAGCTAAAACATATGATTTTAGAGTTTATAATTTAACTCTTCCAACAATTTCTTTTGGAATAATTGAATATAGCTTTAAATGGATTAATTTTGCAAAAATTGAAGAAAATCGTATTTGTATTGGAGATATTTTTTCAGGAGGATTTTATCTTTCTAAAAATGATATTCTTGAAATAATTTTACCTGAGAATTATAATATAATTTCTTTAAATCCGAAAGAAGATAAAATTGAAGGTAGAAAATTAATATGGTATGGTCCAAGAAACTTTGAATCAAATTGTCCTGAAATAATTCTATCTTACTTTATTGAAACAACTACTCAAATACAAACTTCTACTTCTATAACTACTGAAGAAACTTTTACAACTTCTGAAATAACATCAGAAACTTATACTAAAGAAGAAACTACTACTAAAGTATCAACTTTAATAACTACGACTCCAATTGAAGGTGGCATACCAACATTAACTATATTATTTATAACATTAATTGCTTTAACATTAGTAGCTTCTTTTCCAATAATTAAACGTATAAGGTCAAAGCCTCCATTAGAAAATTTAAGAGCAGATGAAGAATTAATCATAAGACTTTTAAAAGAAGCGGGTGGAACAATGTCTCAATCAGATATAAAAAAGAAAACAGGTTTCTCAAAAGCTAAAACAAGTATGGTTCTTAAATCTTTACATCAAAAAGGATTAATAGAAAAAACTAGAAAAGGAAGGGAACAAATAATAAGTCTTAAATATTAATCGTTACCTTTTCCTTTATTTTCTTTAGTTTTAGTTTGTCCTGGGGGCGTTTTAGTTGTTGTAGTTTTCTTAGTTTGTCCTGGAGGGGTCTTAGTTGTAATTTTTAAAATTTTAGTTTTTGTTTGCATAATTTCTATTTCAATATTTTCTTTTAAAGCATCTAATTCTTCTTTAAATTCAGAATGAATTCTTTTTCTTTCTTCTACCCATGCTTTTAATTCTTCCGAGGCTTCTTTTGAAATATCTCCAAGTATATGACCTAATTTCTCATTAGATTTTCTAATCCTTGAAAGTTTACTTTCTAAAATACTCATTTCTATAATAAATTCTTCTTTACTAATAATACCATTACTTAATTTTTCTTTTAATTCTCTCATTTCTTCTTTTATTTCTAAATATCTTTGTTTAAGATCATTTTGATATTCTTCTATCTTATTCATTTTATTAACATATTTTTGAAATACAAGTAATTTATGTTCAAAAATCCAAGATGAAATATCTTCTTTATGTTCTTCAATAATTTCATGTAAACTTAATGAAATAAGTTTTCCTAATGGTAATTCATATTCTTCATATTCTTCGATAGTTTCAGTTTCAGTAAGAATTTCAGTTATAGTTATTTCTACTCTTTTTCTATATACTGCTATTATTTCTCCATTATCGTTTATAACTCTAAGTACATTAACTGATAGTTTTTCACTTGATCTTAATTCTCCACCTTTAATTTCCCAATGGTCAAAAACATATCCTTCTTCAGGTATATATCCTATAACATAAAGTCCTCCAACTTTTAATTCTACTATTTTTTCATCATGCAACTCATAAGGACTACCATCTATAACTATTATTCCAAGATTTTCTGAACCATTACCTAATTCACGTGATCCTATTTTAAAAACATTTTCTTCATTTGAATTATTTTCAGAAAAAGCAATATCAATTATGCTAGCACTAGCATAGTTAAATAATAATAAGAAAATTAGAGTTAATCCTATCAATGTTATTTGTTTCATTTTTCTAATATATTAGTAAAAATTTAATGAATATATATTTTTACTTCAACATTTCTCTATTAATAGTTTCTAAAAGTTCAATTTCGTTTCTAACGGTTTTGCAAAAAATATAGAACATTCTAATATTTTTTATAGAAAAATTCTTTATTACTTCTTTATTAACTTAGTATTAAGAATTATATTAATGATTTTGATAATTTTAATTAAAAATCTATTTTCTATGTAACACAATATTCACATTTTTTATTTCATAACTCAAACTTTTTCTATTTCAATATTCATTTCTTTTAATATATCAATCAATTTCTTTCTATTTATGCTAGACAATCCTTTCCAATCTAATAATGCTATTTTAGGTTTTTCTATAGTTTTTTCAAATGCTTTTTTTATAATTTCTTTATCTAATGGAAAAACATATTTAGGAGCTATATGTCCTACTTCATATAAATTTTCTAAAACTAATTTAGTAAATATTGGTGCATAATGTGGTCCACCAAATCCAACAGCTGAAGGAAGAATATTCCTAGCTTCTATAGCAGAAAAAGCAGCTTTTGCTATTATTTCAGCAGCTTCAATATTTTTCCATTGTTCAATGGTACTTCCTACTTCAATAAATATTGATGGTTTTTCAGTTAATGGTCCGTGATGAGTTACTTCCAAACCGATTTTCCAATTTTTCAAATTGCTTTTCTCAATTTCTCTTTTTATTGTATGTAATGCTTCTCTAATACATGCTGTTGAAGTTACTGATAATTCTTTAGGTTTACCACCTAATTTTGCTTCCTCATTCCAATTTCCAGTTGCATGAACTAAAATTGAAGGTTCTTCTTTTTCTGAAGAATGTCTAGAAAGAAATATTATAAGATCGGTTTCAAAAAATTTTTCTATATAATCTTTAAACAATATTGATTCTTTTAAAGTTATTAATTTAATATTATTTAAATTAAAAATTTCTTCTCCTTGAAATATTTCACCATTATATTTAAAAGGATATTTTTCCAATAAAATTTTTCTAATAGTCAATCCTGCAGGGTCTTCTTTTGATAAAACAAAAATACTCTTCATCCATTTTTCCATTAAATAATTTAAATAATGTAATATTTATATTCATCATTAAATAACTTAAAACAATATATGCTAAATATTAAACTAATCTTTAAACTCTATTTTTCTCTTTTAATATTGATTTATCTAAATTTTTTAAAATGAAAAAAAGTATAAATTAAAGAAAAGTTTAAATATTTTTAGAGATAATTTCGAATATAATAAACTTTAATAAGAATTAATTTATGAAAATCATAACGTATAAATATCTTAAAAAACCTTTAATAACGTGCTATACTGCTAAAGAATTATTAGATTTTTTTAAAGATAAAAAAAGAGAAGCTTTAGTTTCTCTTGATTTAGGTTTATCAAAATCTATTGTATATCTTAATGAAAAAGGTGTTTTAATAAATAATAATTTTATTGAATGGGATTTAATAAATAAAATTTTAAAAAGAGAAAGAGATATATACATTATTGAAAATAACAATTTATTTCCAGTAAATATTTATGATAAACATTTTTATAAACTTGTTCTCGTAAAAAAAGATACTGCTCCTACTCTTGAAATAGATGGCATTCATATGCATAGAATAAAAGATGTAACTCCATTAGAAGATGTACGTCAAAAAATTGATGCTTTAAATATTTCAAAATGTAGCCTTGTGCTTGATACTTGCATGGGATTAGGATATACTGCTATCGAATGTTTAAAAAGAGGTGCATGTAAAATTGTATGTGTAGAAATAGATCCTAATGTAATTAATTTAGCTATGATAAATCCTTGGTCAAAAATGCTTGAAAATGATAAAATAGAAATTATTCTTGGTGATGTATATAAAATAATTCAAGAATTTAATGAACAATTTGATTATATTATTCATGATCCTCCTAGAATTTCTTTAGCTGGAAATCTTTATAGTTTAGAATTTTATGAATTTGCTTTTGATGCATTAAAACCAAATGGGAAAATGTTCCATTATGTAGGATATCCAGGTATGAAATATAGAGGAAAAAAAATTATTAAAGGTGTGAAAGAAAGATTAAGGAAAGCAGGTTTTGAATGTTTTGAAATACCTAAAATTGCAAGTATTATTGCTAAAAAACCAAAATAATAGAAATAAATTTAAATATTAGTTATTTAAAAATTTTATACATGTCATTTTGGGAAGATTTTCCACGTAGAAGAAGATTTACATCATTTTTAAGATGGTTCCTTGAAGATTTAGAAAGAATGGAAGAAGAAATGGAAAGGCTTTCAGAAGAATTTGAAGAATATTTTGAAAAATTACCAAAAGATTTAATTAAAGAAAAGAAAATTCCTGGAGGAGTAATTAGAGAATATGGCCCATTTGTTTATGGATATTCTATGACTATTGGACCTGATGGAAAACCAATAATAAGAGAATTTGGTAATATAAGACCATCTACTAAAAAACCATATGTAGATATAAAAGGTGAAAGAGAACCACTTATTGATGTTTTTTCAACAAATGGAGAAATAAGAGTTATAGCAGAAATTCCAGGTGTTGAAAAAGATCAAATAAAACTTAATGCTACTGAGAAGAAACTTACAATAAAAGCTGAAACAGAATCTCGTAAATATTATAAAGAAGTTGAGTTGCCTGAAGAAGTTGATATTGAGAGTGCAAAAAGTACTTATAAAAATGGTGTTTTAGAAGTTATTTTCAAGAAAAAGAAAGAAAAAGTTGAAGGAAAATCTATAAAAGTCGAATAAGCTTAAAATTTAAGAACTAAATATTTTTAAAATATGGTTTTCTTAGTGATATTGCTCTTTTTAATAATTTGATTATTTTTTCATCATTTTCTTCATTTCTCATAATAGTTAAAAAATCTATTAATCCATTATTTACAAATAAGCATGTTTTAAATTTTCCATCAGGAGTAATTCTTATACGATCACATTTTAAGCAAAATAAACTATTATGCATTGGTTTAACAAATTCTATTTCAACATTATTATCTAATTTATATTTCTTTCTATTATGCAAATCACGTATTTCAATTTTTAATGCTTTTTCTTTTATTTCATTTTCATATTTATCCAAATTTACATGATATTTTTTATAAAAATCAGGTGTTGTTTCTACCAATTCTATTAATTGTAAAATAACTTTTTTATTTTTAGAAAAATTTATAAAATCATATATTTCATTTTCATTAATTCCTCTTAATATAACAGTATTTATTTTAATTGGTAGTAATTTTGCTTCAATTGCAGCATCTATTCCTTCTAATGCATTTTCAATTTTTCCTCCACCAGTTATATATTCATAAACTTCTTTCTTTAAACTTGGTAAACTTATATTAACTCTATTTAAACCTGCTTTTCTTAAAGGTTTAGCTAATTCTTTTAATAAAGAACCATTAGTACTCATAGAAATTTCATTCATTCCAGTTTTTTTAAAAGCTTCAATTATTTCAATTATATCTTTTCTAATAAGAGGTTCTCCTCCAGTTATTTTAACTTTCTTAATATCGAATTTAACAAGTATTCTAGAAACTCTTTCTATTTCTTTAGGAGTCATTTCATTTGATATATTGTATTTTATTCCTTCCATATGGCAATAAATGCAATTATAATTACATTTTTGAGTTACTGAAATTCTTAAACTTCTAACAGGCCTTCCAAAATTATCTATAAGCAAATTTATCACTTTTTAATTTTTTCTAAAACTTTAATTTCTTCTATTTTAGTATAGGGATATGCTCCTGCTTCATCTTTTTCAAGATATTTTACCATGTCCCAAATATTTAATAAAGCTATTGCTACTCCATGTAATGATTCCATTTCAACACCTGTTTTCGCATTTGCTTTTACATTCACAAAAACTTCTATATAATCTTCTCCAATTTTAAAATCTAAATCAACATGATTAATTGGTATATTATGACAAAGAGGTATGGACATAGATGTATTTTTTACTGCTAAAATAGTTGCTATTCTTGCTATTGTAAAAACATCTCCTTTTTTTATTTCCCCTTTTTTAATAGCATTTATAGTTTCTTTTCTAAGTTTTATTTTACCATATGCTATAGCTTCTCTATAAACAATATCTTTATTTGTTATATCTATCATCATTTATTTTTCATCTCTCTTATCCATTCTTCTTTTCCATTTTCATAATATTCTTTTTTCCATATAGCTGCTTCAAATTTAACTTTTTCTAAAATCCATTCACAAGCTTCAAAAGCTTCTTTTCTATGAATTGATGCGCATGCAATAAATAATGCAATTTCTCCAGGTTTTAATTCTCCAATTCTATGAATTATTGATAAATCTATTAAATTAAATTTTTTCATAGCTTCATCTTTTATTTCATTTAATTTTTTTAAAGCTAATTCAAGATAATGATTATAAAAAACTTTTTTAACAATTTTTTCTTCAGTATGTTCTCTAATAATTCCTATAAAGCATGCAATTGCTCCTATATCTTTACTTTTTTTTCTAATAATATCTATTTCTTCAATATAATTAATTTCTTCTCCTAATATAGCTATTCTTCCCATTTTTATTTTCCTCTTTTTAAAGCATTTTTGAAAAATTATAAAGCATAGAAACATAAGATTTTTCTAATGTTGCTAAACCTTTTACATTTTTTCCTTCTTGAATTACTAAATATTCATTTGGTGCATGAGCTCTTCCTCCATGTCCTAATCCTCCAGAAATAAATGGTAAATTCAATGGCTCACGATTAAACATACAAAAAGGTGCACTTCCAGCCATGAGTGGCCAAATTTCTGGCTCAAAACCAAATTCTCTATAAGAATTTATAATTGCTTGAACAATTTTTTCTTTAACACTTGTTTTTGCCCATCCATATCCAGTTTCTAATTCTCTAATCTTTATTTCTTTAAATCCATGCTTATCTAAATGCTTACGAATTTTTGGTAAAACTTCTTCTACTTTCATGTTTGGAACTAGTCTAACATCAATTTTAACAACAATTTTATGTGGCAAAACTGTTTTTGTTCCTGGACCAATGTATCCACTCCATATACCATCTATATTTAATGTTGGTGAATACAAATATTTCTTTAAAGCTTCAATTCCATGTAAATCATTTATAAATCTTTCAACTTTCATTTCTTTCTTTATTACTTCTTCATCAAAAGTTTCTTCAATTTTTTTAAGAAGTTCTAAATCTTCTTGACTTGGAGGTGCAACATTTTCATAAAATCCATCTATTAAAACAGTATTTCCATCTTTAGTAGTCATTGTAGATAATGCTTGAATCATTCTCCATGCAGGACTATCAACCCATGCTTTATTACTTCCATGTATGTCGAATTCGGTAGGGCCATATCCCCAATCTTTTCCATTTAATTCAAGCTCAAAATATATTATCCCTTTTACTCCAAGACTCATTACAACTTTTCCTTTCTCATCTTGATCTACTGATGGGAAAAATACTCCATTTGCTTCTTTCAATTTTTTCTCATATTTTTTAATAAATTCTGGTAAATGTCTGCTTCCTAATTCTTCTTCTCCTTCAGCTACAAATATTAAATTTATAGGAATTTCTTCTTTACAAGCTTTAATTGATTCGCATGCATTTAAGAATGCTCTTAATTCTCCTTTTGTATTAACTGCTCCTCTTGCTACAAGACATTTTCCAAATGGCTCTAAATCTATAATTTCTCCAGCAAAAGGATTAACTATCCATCCAGGCTCATCAGCTGGTTGTGTATCATACATCATATAAACGATTAATGTTTTATTAGAATTTGCATTATATTCTCCATAAACAACTGGATTTCCTGATGTTTCAACAATTTTTGTTTCTATGCATCCTATTTCTTCAAAATATTTTTTTACAAGTTCAGCACATTCTCTTATTCCAATATTTTCAGCTGATATTGATGGTTGCCTAATAATTTCTTGAAGCTTTGCAATATGTTCATTAATATGCTCATCAATATATCTATAAATCTTACTTCTATTCATTTTTAAACACTTATTTTAAATTAATATTTAAATATATCATTTTCTAATTGCTTCCATCATTTTACGATGTCTATATGAAGTATATTCTACATATTTTTTATCTTTCATTAAAATATTTCTAACATTTCTCATATCGATTATTTTTATTAATAAATCTTTATATGTTCCATATTTATTTACAAAACCTCTTTCTCTTTCTTCAGTTTTTATAATTTCTTTTTCTTCTAATTTTTTAATAGTATCTTTTAATAATTGAGGCTTAATTTTTTCCATTTTTCCAATAAAATTATAGTATTTAATTAAATCTATATATAATTCACTTAACCAAATAATTCCATGACTTACAATTAAAACACGTATAACATCAGCCATTAATCTATATTTTTCATTTTCTTCTTCATTCTTTAATATTTCTAAAACTTTCTCTTCTATACTTATCACATTAAATCTAATAAATATAAAAAACTTTAAATTAATAAAGCTTTATATTAAAGGAAAAATAAAAGCAATTTATAAATCTTATAAAGAAGGTATCTTACATGAAAAAATCAGCTATAATAATATTTTTAGTTGCTATTGTAATAATTATTATTAGTTCTTTTCTTTCTAATTATTTAATTAATAATATTGAAGCACAATCTATAATTACTATTTATGGTATTTTTGGCTTTTTCTTATTAACTTTTATAAGTTCTTTAACAATAGTTTTTCCAATACCTGCTTTTTCTATTATTTTCCTATTTTCTGGATTTTTAAATAATCCTTTTCAAGCTTTTTTATTAGGTTTTTCTTCTGGTTTAGGTTCTGCTTTAGGGGAAATAACTGGATATGCTCTTGGTTTTGGTGGAAGAGAAATAATTAGTATAGATAATGAAAAATTAGAAAAAATTAAGAAAAAAATTGATAAATATGGAGTAATATTTATTTTCTTATTTGCTATTTCCCCTTTTCCTTTTGATATAATTGGAATATTAGCAGGAATAATAAAATATGATTTTAAAAAATTTATTATTGCTACAATTTTAGGTAAAATTGTTAAATATTTAATAATATGTTATGCTGGCTTTTTCTCAATTAAATGGATTATCAATATTTTATAAGGAAACCAATTTTTTAAAAATTTATATTAAAGTAAGATCATATTGAATACATAAATTACGAGCAATCGTAATTTTAAGTGATATGAAATTGAATAATTCTTTATCAAAATCTATTAAATATAGAGAAAAGTATAGTAATTTCAAAAGGAGAAGAATTCCTTCTTTATCTAGAGAGGCAGAAGAATATTTAGAAGCAATATATCGCTTAGAAGAAAAATATGGATATGCTAGAACTATGGATCTTGCTAAAGAATTAAAAGTTGCTCCTGGATCTATTACAAATACTATTGAAAATTTTGAGAAAATAGGTTTTGTGGAACATATTCCTTATAAAGGAGTTAAGTTAACTATAAAAGGTAAAAAAATAGCTTTAAAAGTTTTAAGGAAACATAGACTTTCAGAAAGATTGCTTATAGATATTTTAAAAATTGATTGGTGTAATGTGCATAAAGAAGCTTGCATAATGGAGCATGGAATAACGGAACGTATAGCAAAAAGGATTGAGGAAATTCTTAATTATCCTAAAATTTGTCCACATGGAAAACCTATACCAAATTCTTCAGGAAAAATAATTAAAGAATTTTTTAAAACATTAAATGAAATAGATGCTGGAAAAATTGTTGAAATAATTGGAATAAAAAGTGAAGAAAAGAAATTTTTAAATTATTTATCTAATTTAGGAATTTTGCCAGGAATTTTAATTCAAGTAATAAATAAAAATTTATCAAATATTTATGTAAAATTTGCTTTTTCTAAGAAAGAATGTGCTATAGACAAGCGTATTGCTTCTAATATTTTAGTAAAACCTAAGGAGGCTTAATATGTCTGAAAAAATTAATGAATTAATTCCAGAAATATTAGAAATTATAAAAACTTTAGAAAATAAAAATGAAGAAATTAAATTAAATGAAATAGCTAAAGAATTAAAAGTTTCAATAAAAGATATTGAAAAAGCAATAGATATAGCAATAAAAGATGGATTGATTAAAAAAATTAATAATTCTTTAAAATTAACTGAAAAAGGTTTAGAAATAACTCAATATCATAGAGAAAAATATTTACATGAAAAAATTCATCATAGTTTTTTAAATAGTATTGCAAAAATTTTTGAAGGGAAAATAAAAGATTGGCGTAAACATTGGCATTATAAACATGGAATGGATGATGAATCATTAAATGAATTTTATAAAGAAATAAAATCTTTAGAAGGAAGAATAGAAGATGCTTTACCATTAACAGATCTTCATCAAGGTGAAAAAGGGATTATAGTTTTCATATTTGGAGGAAAAGGTGCAGTAAGAAGACTTGCAGAAATGGGTTTAACACCAGGAACTGAAATAAAAATTGTTAAAGAAGCTCCTTTTCATGGTCCAGTAGAAATATGTGTTAGAGGAACATTTCTTGCAATTGGAAGAGGTATGGCATCAAAAATTTTTATAAAAAAGGTTAAAGAAAATGAATAAAGAAAGAATTATAAATATAGCTTTAGCTGGAAATGCAAATGTAGGTAAATCTGCAATATTTAATCAACTTACTGGTTTAAGCCAAGTTGTAGGTAATTGGCCTGGAAAAACAGTTGAAAAAGCTGAAGGAACATTATTTTTTCAAGGTTATAAAATTCATATTATTGACTTACCTGGAATATATTCTCTTTCAACTTTTTCTATTGAAGAAATTATTGCTCGTGAATATATTGCTATTGAGAAACCTGATATAATTATAAATGTTATAGATGCTTCTAATCTTGAACGTAATCTCTATTTTACAATTCAACTTTTAGAACTTCAAGTACCAATGATAATAGCTTTAAATCAAATGGATTTTGCTACAAAAAAAGGTATTAAAATAGATATAGAAAAACTTTCAAAAATTCTTGGAGTACCTGTAATACCAACTGTTGCTATTAAAGGGGAAGGAATTAAAGAATTATTATCTAAAGTTATAGATGTTATTGAGAAAAAAATAGAATTAAAACCGTTAAAAATAAAATATGGAAAAGAAATTGAAGTTAATATTGAAAAACTTGAGAATATTATTAATGAAAAGCTTCCAGAAATTTGTAGAAAATATCTTTCAAGATGGATTTCTATAAAATTAATTGAAAAAGATGATGATATAATAAAGAAAATTCAAGAATATGAAAATGGAAGAGAAGTTTTAGCATATTCTGAAAAAGTTATAGAAGAATTAGAAAAAATTCATGGAGAATCATCTATCATTATTATTGCTTCTGAAAGATATGGAATAGCAAACCGTATAGCAAAAGAAGTAACAAAAATCATTACTCCTCCAAAAGTATCTATAGAAGAAAGATTAAGTGAAATAACTACGCATAAAATTTTAGGTTATCCAATATTATTTTTTGTAATATTCTCTATATTTAGTATAGTATTCATTGGAGGAAATTTTCTTAGCGAAATATTAGAAAATTTTTTTGAAGGAATATTAATACCAATCATTAATGAATTATTAATTTTTCTTCCTCAAATTTTTTCTAAAATAATTATTGAAGGGATTATTTCAGGAATAATTGCTGGAATAACAATAGCTTTACCATATATAATTCCATTCTATATTATATTAGCAATACTTGAAGATAGTGGATACATTCCTAGAGCAGCTTTTCTTATGGATAATATTATGCATAAAATTGGATTGCATGGTAAAGCTTTTATTCCATTACTTCTTGGCTATGGATGTAATGTTCCTGCATGTATTGGATGCAGAATAATGGAAACTGAAAGAGAGCGTTTCTTAGCTGCTTTTGTAACAGTTTTAATACCTTGTTCAGCTAGAACAGTTATAATTCTTGGACTTGTGGGGAAGTACATTGGATTACATGCAGCATTATCACTTTATTTTTTCGATCTTATATTAATTTTTATTCTTGGTAGAATTGCTTTTAAAGCTTTACCAGGAGAGCCAATTGGATTAATAATGGAAATGCCTCCATATAAATTACCTTTAATAAAAAATATTATTATAAAAACTTGGGTAAGAACAAAAGATTTTATATATATAGCATTTCCATTGATTATTGGAGGAAGTACTATATTAGAAGCTTTAATACTAACTGGATGGATTTGGCCAATTAATAATTTTATAGCTCCTTTAATAGTTAATTGGCTTGGTTTACCAAAAATTACTGGAATTCCATTAATTTTTGGAATTTTAAGAAAAGAATTAACTTTAATATTGCTTTCAGAACTTACTGGAACATTAGAATTTAATAATATTTTAACACCTATTCAAATGATAGTTTTCTCTATTGTAACAATGATTTATGTTCCATGTATAGCAACAATTGCTGTTTTAAAAAAAGAATTCAATTTGAAAAAAGCAATAGGTATAGTAATAATAGATATATTTCTTGCATTACTTATAGGTGGATTAATTTTTAGAATTTTATCTTTATTTTTTTAAAATCTTTTATATTATATTTTTTTCTTTTTACCTTTTGCAATTTTTTTAAGTATATTTATTCCATCTATATTTCCTTCAGCTATTATTACATCTCCTAAAGAAAGCTTTTCTTCTTTTGATGGATTATATATCCATTTATCCCCTCTTTTTATTCCTATAATATTTGTTCCTATTTTACTTTCTAAATTTAATTCAGCTATAGATTTACCTATTAGAATGCTACCTTCACTAATAGGAGTCATTATTATCGTATCTTCAGCTTCTTCAATAGCTAATCTTAAAATATCATGTGCTTCTATTCCTCTATAAACTATGTCTGCCATTAATGCAGCTGCATCAGATAATCTTTCAGCTATTAATCCTAATCTTATTAATCCAAGTATGCTTTTCTCATTTTCTCCATTTCCTTTTAGCTTTAATACTTCTAACTCAAAATTAATATGCAAATCATCAATTTCTTTCTCCATTTCTAAAACTTCTTTTGCAATATCTTTATTATTATAAATTACTGCTGCATATCCCAAATGAACCATAAGCTCTGAAGTATTTATTAATTTTATAAGCAAATCTTCAACTTTCTCCATACTCACTTTTTGGCACCTCTTTTATTCTTCCTTCTGCTAAATCAATAAATTTTGATATTCCAATTTCAGAACCTTCTACTATAACACAATCATTCACTCTTAATATTTCTTCATCACTAGGTTTTATAATCCATTCATCCATTCTTTTTATAGCTATAATATCTAAACCTAATTTTACTTCTAATTTTAAACTTCCTAATTTCCATCCAACAAGTATTGAATCTTTAAATATTCTAGCTCTTCCATGTTTATGTCTAACTTTTTCAAGAACGCTTCCTATTAATGGATGTAATTCAAACCCTCTTTCTATAATTGGCACAACATCTGCTAGTGCATTTGATATTTCATCTACAGCAGATCCAACTTTTATTATTGCAGCCATTTTTTCAGCTTCTTCTGGATCTCTTATAGCAATAGCTGAAACTTCCCATAATTTATAAGTTAAATGATCTATGTATTTTTCTAAATCAAGCAATTCTTCAGCTAAATCTTTATCTTGAAAAAGAATAGCTGAATAAGCTATATCAACCATTAATTCGCTAACTTCTCTCATTTTTTTAAGGATTTCACGTAAAGATAATGGTTCACTTTTATTTTCTTCTAATGAATTACTACCCATTTTACTCTATTTTTCCTCCTTCAAATTATTAATAAAATCAAATATTTAAATTTTTCATATAGAATAAATGTATAATACTAATGATAAAATAATCGTTGCTATAGAATCTGAAATTGCACTTACTATAGGATTTACAAAATTATCTGGATCCAATTTAAATTTAAAGCTATATATAGCAACTGTATAACCTATTAAAACAGCTATTAAAAAGCTTAATAAATTAGTAGTAATAGTAATTTTTGCTAAATTTATTATTTCAAATATTAGTATTTCTTTTAAAAAATATATTGCTCCTAAAAATCCAAATAATAAATGTATTATAAAAGCTGAAGATTCTACAGCAATAATTTCTTTAAAAATATTCTTTATATTTAAAAAACTTGGCTTAATGTATCCTAAAACAAGTCTTGTTGATGTTAAAGAACCTATTATAGAACCTATGTCTCCTAAACCATCTATTAAGCATGGATAAACAATAAGAATCCTTGGATTTTCTTCTATTCTTGAACGAAGTGTTGAAAGTATAGTTCCTGTAAAATTTCCATATATTCCTAATAAAGTTATTAATGGAGCTGCTTCTTTTAATGTTCTTAAAATTTCTTTTTCATGCTTATTTTTTATAATATAAGAAATTGTAAATATGCTTAAAATTAAAATTATTAATAAAATAAAATATTTTAAAAAAAATAAGTACTCTATAAAATACATCCATATTGAGAAAATATAGCAAGATGTAACAATTATATCTGCTACAGTTGATAAAATAGGATAAACTAATATATCCGGATCTAATCCTTTTTTAAAACCAAGAAAAGCTATAGTAGTTGTTATTGGAATTGTTATTATGGAAGAAATTATCATAGAAGATAAAGTAATGTAAATTATTGGAAATAAATCCATTATAATTGCTTTTGAAATAAAAAAACCATAAATATATCCTGAAAATCCTATTATTATTCCTACTATAATATTTAATGAAAAAGTTGAAATTATTATATTGTAAAAATATTTAGTATTTTTTAAAAATTGTGGTTTAATATTTCCTATATGTAAATTTGTTGAAATTTTTCCACATAAAATGCCGCTTATTGTTCCTCTAACTTGTAATATAGATGGATAAATTATTAAAATCCATGGAGCATATGTAAAGAATGGTATAGAATATATTGCTATCCCGCCTGCTATTATTCCTCCTAAGTTAAAAATTAAAGCTAAAAAAGATTGAGAAAAAGTATTCATAAGTCTTTTATTCTTTTCATTAAATGTTGCCCCATATTATCTTCACCATCCACGTTACAAATTGTAATTTTACTCATTACAAGAATTATATAAGCTTAACTTTTTTTTAAAAAATGAAGATATAAATAATAGGAATTATAAAAGTAATTATTTCTGCAGGAATCATTTTTTTATAAACTTCTAATATATTTGCTTTAAAATATTGACAAGTTACTGCTACGCATAAATGTACAGGAGACATTACATGTCCTAAATACATGCTTGTAAAAATAATGCTTAAATTTAATGGATTAAAATTAATAATTTTAGATAATATTGATATTATTATTGTTATAGCTGCTGTAGGAACACCTAAACAAAAACCTATTAAAAATGGAATAATCATAAAAAGAAATATTCTTGAAACATTATAAGTTTGAATATAAATTGATAATAAATTAAGTATATTAGATTTATCTAATATTTCTTTAAAAAACATAATTCCAAAAGCTGTTAATGCCATTCCTAAAACTTCTTTTCTTTTCATAACATTTATTAAACATTTTATTCCATTTTTAGACATTAATATTAAAAATATTATTCCAATTATTATTGAAATATATATTTTTAATCCAATTAAGCTTAATATTATTGCTAAAAGTATTGGAGAGAAAACTATTAAAAATTTTTTTATCCAATATTTATTAAAAGATTTTTTATATTTTTTACTCTTATATTTTCTTAATCCAAATATATAACCTGAAAAAATAGCTATTATAAATGTAGGTATTTGATATGCTATAAGTATTTTTAAATCAATTCCTGTTAAATATACAATTATTATATATGCTTGTTCTAAAGGATATATTAAAAATAATAAATGTCTAAACCATAAATTTATAAATGCTTGCCCCCCTTTTTCCATATTCATTTTTTTCCCTTCATCTTCTATTATTGGAGCTGAGAATAATGCTCCTCCAAGAACTGGAAGTAATCCAAATACTGCAGGCATGAGCATCATTATTGATTTTTCATTTGAAACTATTTTCTCTAAACTTTCTGTTAAATCTTTTACTATTCCTGTTTCTTGATACATGTATGAAAAAACAGTTATGAAAACCATTGTTAAAATCAATTCTATTGTTAAATAATTTATTAAAGTATCTATACTAATTTGAATAAATTTCATTAATGTTAAAGTAGTTATTCCTAAAATTATTGATGAAATTATTAAAGCTAATCCAATATTAATTTCTTTAATTACAAGAATGAATAATACAATAAATGCTATTATAAGTATTATTAATTGCCACATTTTTAATATTATGCTTCAAAATCGATTTATAAATCTTTTATAAAGAAAAAGTTTTATACATGCATATTAAAAAGAGAAGCAATGGAACAAAAAAACAACTATACAATTATAATAACTGAAAAGCCTGATGCTGCTAAAAGAATTGCTGAAGCTTTAGCAGAATCTAATTTAAAAACTTATAAAAATGAAGATGGAGTAACATATTATGAATTTATAAGGAATGGGAAAAACTTTCTTGTAGTATGTGCTGTAGGACATTTATTCAATTTAGCTCCTAAAGAGAAAAAATGGATTTATCCTATTTTTGATTATGTATGGAAACCAAGCTTTCAAGTTAAAAGAAGTTCAGCATTTTCAAAAAAATACTTTGATGTTATTAAATCTGTTTTAAAGAATGGCTCAGATTATATTATTGCTACAGATTATGATATAGAAGGAGAAGTAATAGGTGCAAATATTTTAAAATTTTTAGCAAATAAAAATGATGCAAAAAGAATGGTTTATTCAACATTAACAAAGGATGAAATCATAGAATCTTATGAAAATGCTCTTCCACATCTTGATATTAAACAATTAGAATCAGGGCTTACTAGACATGAATTAGATTGGTTATGGGGGATAAATTTAACAAGAGCTTTAACTCTTTCTTTAAAGAATAATGGAGAAAAAATCTTCTCAATTTTATCTACAGGAAGAGTTCAAGCACCAACTTTAAGAATATTACTTGAAAGGGAAGAAGAAATAAGGAATTTTAAACCAAAACCATTTTGGCAATTAAAATTATATTTAGATATAAATGGAGAAAAATTTATTGCAAATTATAAAGAAGAAAAGATTTGGAAGAAAGAAGAAGCAGATAAAATTTTACAAATGTGTAAAGATTGTAATGCTATCGTAAAAGATATTAAAAAAAGAAAATATAAGCTACTTCCTCCTGTGCCATTTAATACAACAGATTTACAAGCTGAAGCATATGCACAATTTAATTTTTCTCCAACTCAAACTATGGCTATTGCTGAATCGCTTTATCAACAAGGTTGGATTAGTTATCCTAGAAGTTCATCACAAAAAATACCAATTAGAATAAATTATGAAAAATTATTAAAAGCATTGGAAACACTTGAACCTTATGAAAAATTCGTAAAAGAAATATTAAAGAAAACAAAATTAACACCAAGAGAAGGTGTTCATGAAGATCCTGCACATTATGCTATAATACCTACATGGGAAGTTCCAGATTTGAGCAAATTAACTTTACAACAAAAGAAAGTCTATGATTTAATAGTAAGAAGGACTTTAGCAACGTTTGAAGATGAAGCTATAAAGGAAAGCATGAATGTAATATTTGATGTAAATGGTTATGATTTTATAATTACTGGCAAGAGAATTATTGAACATGGATGGATAAAAATTTATGAACCTTATATGAAAATAGAAGAACAAACTTTGCCAGAATTGAAAGTTGGCCAAGTAATTAAAGTTTTAAAATTGGAAGAAATATTAAAAGAAACTCAACCACCTGGAAGATACTCACAAGGCTCGATTATTAAAGAAATGGAAGCTAGAAATCTTGGAACAAGATGTATTACTGGGGATACTACAATATTAATACTTAATAATGGTCATGTGAGAGAAGTTAAAATTGAAGAAATTTTCAAAGAAGATAACTCATTTGAGTATGAGAATGAAAGATTTTTTATCAATTCAGAAAAAATGTGTTTTTGTGTTAATGGAAATGATTTTTTCACTTCTAGATTTACCTTAATAAGTAGAAGAGAACTTAATAAGCATGAAAAAGTTTATCAAATCACATTTGAAGATGGTAGTAAAATAAAATTAACTGAAGAGCATCCTGTGTTAATTCATGATGGAACTTTTAAATATTTGCCACTAAAAAATCTTTCTACTGGAATGAAAGTTGTTTCAATATTTCCATATTATGAGAAAACTGGAAATAAAATTGAATGGAAAGATTTTATTAAAAGGCTTAACTCAAAATCAAAACTCTATAGTACAATAGAACTTAAAAAATGGAGAAAAAATAGAGGTTTAAGCCAGAAAAAATTGGCAAAAATACTAAGGCTACGACAGTCAACGATCGCAAATTGGGAAAAGAAAAAGATGCTTCCCCTTTGGGTCTGGAAAAAAATAAATTTACCAATTCCAAAAGTGATTTATTCTACAAACAAGAAATTTCCATTAGAGAATCCATTTCCACTTACAATTTCTTCATCCTTAATAAGAATTTTAGCTCATATCATTGCTGATGGTTCTCTTGATAAGGAAAAATTAAAGAAAGAAAACTGTTTTGATTTTAAATACACAAACAAGAATATCGAATTGATTAATAAGTTTGTTGATGATATAAGCAAAATTTTCAATATAAATGAAATTAAAATAAATAGGGATAAGAGAGATGAAAACAAATATTACGTGAAGCTACCAGCAATAATTGGAAGAATTCTTGGAATTCTATTCAAAGACCTTATCTTCAAAAAAGTAAATATAAATGATGAATTTTATCCAGATTTCATAGGAGCTGTTTTTGATGATAAAGGGCATTCTTATAAAAATGAAGTAAAGATTTCTATATCTAATACAAATTTCTTTTTGATTAAAACTTTGGAGAATTATTTAAAGAAATTAGGATTCTCGCCTTATGTAAAAGAAGAGAATCAAAAATACAGGAAGAAGAATTGGTCGAGACTTTACAAGTTATTTTTATACGGAAGAGATGTTTGTAAGTTTTTAGAATTGATCCCAATTTATCATAAGAAAAAGAAAGAAAGAATAATAAAGAATTTATCTGAAAAATACAAATACTTTAATATCAATGAACCACAACTCTCACTTGAAAAAAAAGTTCTATCATATTTACCAAAAGATGGAGCAACAATTAAAGAGATAGCATTAGCTACCAGTCTAAATGAAAATACAATAAGAACTTGTTTGAAAAATTTGAGAAAAAATGGATATATTAATGTTAAGATTATTGGCATATCCAAACAACCTAGAAAAAAAATAATCTATATTCCACTTAAAGAATGCTCAAAAACATTCTATTCTTTTTTAAATGAGAACATTCTTTCATCAACACTATTGACAAAAACAATAAGGAAAATAGAGGAAATCGAATATAAAGGCTATGTTTACGATATTACTAATAATCTAGTTCCCAACTTTGTTTTGGGTAACAATGTGGTTGTTCATAATTCAACAAGAAGTGAAATTTTACAAACCCTTTATGATAGACGCTATATAATAGGAAAAAGCATTCAAGTAACAAGGCTTGGTGAAATTGTAGTAAAAACTTTAGAAAAATTTTCACCTAGAATTCTTTCAGAAGAATTAACAAGATATTTTGAGCAACAAATGAATTTAGTTTATGAAGGAAAAAGGAAGAGACAAGAAATTATTGAAGAAGCAAAGAAAACTTTAAAAGAAATATTGGAAGAATTTAAGAAAAATGAAGATAAAATAAGTAAAGAACTTTCAAAAGGATTGATTGAAGCATGGGAAGAAGAAAGAAAAATTGGAAAATGTAAATGTGGTGGAGAGCTTAGAATAATAAAATCTAGAAAAACTGGAAAAATATTTATCGGATGTAGCAATTATCCAAATTGTAAAATTTCTTATCCATTACCATTAGCTTCAAAAATTGAAAAAACTGAAAAAATATGCGATAAGTGTGGAACACCTATAATTAAAATTTTTAGAAAAGGAAAGAAGCCATTCCAAATGTGCTTATCAATTTCTTGTCCAACAAAGGAAGAATGGAAAAATAATAAAATTAAAAATACAACTAAGCATTTTTCTAATTAATTTATTTTAATATTTAAGTGATTTATTTTTATTTTAACTTATCCGCCAGTCCATCTTATAGCTTCTGGTGGACCTCTTTTTTCAATTTTTCCATTTGAATATCTTATGACTAATACTCTTCCATATGGAGTATCTATCCAATATCTTTCAATCTCTTTTGCAGGCTCTTTTTCTTTTTTAGATAATAATTTTTTAATAAAACTCATTTTTAATCATTATAAATAAAAAATTAATTAAATATAAATTTTTTCTAAAAAAGATTATAAACTTTACTTTTTAAAAATAAATATTATTTAAGGTAATTAAAAATGAATAGAAAAAAGGGAAAAATTCCAAAAGAATGGGAAAAATATATTAAAATGATTTCTAATAAAAATTTAAGAAAAAGAATTGTTAAAACAATAATTTCATTAATTAATAATCCATTACTAGAATTAGATTTATATGAATCTCCTGCAGCAAAATATTATCATCATAATTATCCAAAAGGACTTATACAACATGTTGTTAGCACAACAGAAATAGGTTTAGCTTTTTCAAGAATTTTTAAGAAAATTTATAAAGTAAAAATTTCAAAAGATTTAGTTTTATGTGGAACATTGCTTCATGATTTATTTAAACCATTAACTTATTCTATTAAAGAAGATGGCTCCTATGTATCATCTAAAATAGGTCAATTACTTGATCATCAATTTTTAATAGTTTCTGAAATGCTTTCAAAAGGTTTTTCAATCGAAGAAACTCATATTGTAGCAGCTTCTCATGGAGAATATGGATTAGTTAAACCTAAAAGAATTGAAGCTTTAATAGTTTTTCTAGCAGATTATGTAGATTCGCGCTTTAATGGAGAAATAATTAAAGGTGCTTTGAATATTATAAAAGATGTTACTGGAAAAGATTTTAAAACAATAGATTTTCAAAAAGCATTAAGAATAATCGAAGCAATGGAAAAAGGAGATTTTGAAGAAGTTAAAAAAATAATTGGTCAAAAATTAAATATAAAATTTTCATAATTATTTAATTTCTTTA
>CAZHGP010000008.1:1776-43168 GCA_964532175.1 uncultured Nitrososphaeria archaeon | reverse complement strand
ACTTAAATAGTCTTATAATAAATTCATTGATAAAAACTTCAAAAATAATTTATTTTTAAAATATCCATTTTCATAGGTGTGAAAAATGACTGAAGAAAAAAATAAAGAAATAGAGCTGCCTACGCAAGTAATAATTGCTCGTATTGAAGAAGATGGTAAAATATATAGTGAAGTAAATGATAATAGCTTAGCGTATTTATCTAAAGGTTATGGATATAAATTGGAAGAAGAAAATAAAATAGTTTATCATCCTTGCGAAGTTCTTTATTTATTAGAAAAAGAAAAACTCTTATTATATGATTCAAAAGGAAAACAACTTAATTTTATAGAAGCTCTTTCATTTTTTAAAGAAAGATATAATGACATATGGATTAGCTATGTCGTTTTTAGAGATCTTAGAAAAAGAGGATATGTAGTAAAAGAAGGCTTTAGTCCTGAATTAAAATTTAGAGTATTTGATAGAGGAGGATTTGAGAAAGGAGTTGCAAAATACTTAATTGTTCCTCTTAGTGAAGGTAAAAATATTGATATAGCAACTCTTAAAAAACTTGTTTCAATTTGTCGCGGATTAAAAAAGGAAATGATAATATCTGTTGTTGATAGAAGAAATGAAGTTATATATTATGCTGCAAATTTAGTTGATTTAAGAAATTTGTGAAGTATCTAAAATGTTAAAAAAGAAAATTATTGGATTATTTAAAATGACTCGATCTATAAATGGTTTATTAATGTTTATTGCAGTATTAGTTGGAATTCTTGCTTCTCAAAAGAAAAATTTATTTTTAAAAGATATTATTTTAGGCGGTTTAACAGCTTATTCATTAAATTCAAGTTCAATGATTTTAAATGATTATTTTGATAGAGAAATAGATTCTATAAATGCTCCTAGTAAACCTCTTCCATCAAAAATAGTAAATGTAAGAGAAGCAATTATATTTGCTTTTATTTTAGCTATAATTGGTTTATTTTCATCATTATTAATATCATATACTTGTTTAATAATAGCTAGTTTTTTCTATATTGCTTCTTTTCTATATAATTGGAAATTAAAGAAAACTGGTTTAATAGGAAATATGATAGTTAGTTTATGTGTATCAGCTCCATTTTTTTATGGAGGATTAATAAGCGATGGTGAAATTACTCTGAGAATAGCTTTATTTTCAATAACTGCTTTTATTGCAAATACTGGTAGAGAAATTATTAAAGGTATAGCAGATGTTGAAGGGGATGCTATTAAAGATATTAAATCTATTGCTAGATTATATGGAAATAAAACTGCAGCTAAAATTGGAGCTATATTCTTTATTATAGCTATATTATTGAGTTTTATTCCCTTAATTTATAATTTAGTTTATCCTCTTTTTTATATTCCATTAATAATTTTAACTGATTTTGGTTTTATTTTTTCTTCTTATAAAATTATAAAAAATCCAACAAAAGAAAACTCTTTAAAAATTAAGAAAATTGTTTTAATATGGATGCTTACAGCATTATTAGCCTTTCTAGTGGGTGGATTCTATGCCTAATATTATTTCTACTCCTAGAGGAATGGATGATTTACTTCCTGAAGAAATGAAAATTAAAAGATGGATAGAAGAAGAAATAAGAAAATGTTTTTTCTTATATGGTTATGAAGAAATTGAAACACCTACTATTGAATTCTATGAATTGTTTGAAGCAAAATCTGGAGAAGAAATAAGAGAAAGAATGTTTGTATTTGAAGATAAGCATAAAAGGAAAATGGTTTTAAGACCTGAAATGACAGCTCCAGTAGCAAGATTAGTAGCAACAAAATTAAAAAATTCTCCTTTGCCACTTCGTTTAGGATATATAGCAGATTGTTATCGTTATGATGAACCACAATGGGGAAGAAAAAGGAGATTTTGGCATGGTGGTTTTGAATTAATTGGAAGTGACAAACCAATCGCAGATGCAGAAATTTTAATAATTTCTAATGATGTTTTTAATAGACTTAATATTAAAAATCATTATTTCAAAATTGGACATGTTGGAATATTAAGAAGTATTATGGAAGAATATAAAATAAGTGAGGAAGTACAAGATAAAGTTTTATCTCTTATGGATCAAAAAAAATATGAGCAAGCATTTTCTCTTATAAAAAAATCAAATGAAGATAAGAATATAAAAGATTTAATAGAAATTATAGAGCGATTATTAAATATTTCAGGAGAAATTAATGAAGTATTCAAAAAAGGGCATGAAATATTATCTTCATGGCCTGTAGCATTAAAAAAATTGGAAAATCTTGAAGAAATAATTAACATTGCCATAGAAAGTGGAGTAAGTAATGTCTTCAATGTAAAGTTAGCTTTTGCAAGAGGATTAGAATATTATACTGGAATGATATTTGAGCAATATGTTCCAGATTCTTCTTTAGCATTAAATGGAGGAGGAAGATATGATAAACTTATTTCTCTATTTGGTGGAAAAGATACGCCTGCAGTTGGATGTGCTATAGGGATAACTAGATTACAAGAATATTTTATTAGTAAAAAAATTTATCCTAAAGATAGTAAGAAAAAGATGGTTGCTTTTAGTATAAGCGATGATAGTGTTGGTTATCTTTTAAAAGTATTGCAAGAAATTAGAAAATTAGGCATAGGAGCAGAAATCGATATATCGAAAAAGAAAATTTCTTCAATAATAGAGCATTATAGTAAACTTGGTTATAAATACTTAATAATAGCTGGTCCTGAAGAAAAAGAAAGTAATACTATTTCTTTAAGAGATTTGGAAAAGAAAGAACAAATAAGAATAAAATTGGAAAATTTAGAAGAATATATAAAAGAAAAACTATTTAAATAAAGACTTTTTTGAAATAAATTAAAAGGAGATGTTATAATGTCTTCTTTTATTTTTCAAATTGTTAAAGCGACTATTGTTGTAGGTTTATTTGGTGCTATTTCATATAAAATAGCAATAGTAGATTTAACTGGTTTAATAGCTGGTTTTATAGTAGGATTTACTGTATATGCTTCTGGAGGAGAATTTTTATTCATTCCATTATTAGTTTTTCATTTAGTTTCTGGTATATTTACAAAATATAAATATGAATATAAAAGGAAAAAAGGTGTAGCTGAAGAGAAAAGAGGTGCAAGAAGTTGGAAAAATGTATCAGCAAATGGAGTTATACCTGCCATTTTTGCCTTCATTATGGCTTTTGATGATGGATCATTTAAATTATTTTATATAGCAGGTTTCTTTGGAGCAGTTGTAACAGCATTGGCAGATACACTTGCAACTGAAATAGGGTTATTGTATAAAGGTGAGCCTAGATTAATAACAAATTTAAAAAAGAAAGTTCCAGCAGGTACATCTGGAGGAATATCTATACTTGGCGAATTTGCACAAATTATGAGTGCTTTCTTTATTTCAATTACTGCAACAATTTTTTATCCTAAAATAGATTTTTTTATAAATATTCTTATATTAACAATTATAAGTGGTTTTCTAGGTTCATCATTTGATAGCTTCTTAGGAGCTACCATTCAAGCAATGTATAAATGTCAATATTGTGGAAAAGAAACAGAGAAAAAAATTCATTGCAATAAAGAAACATTGTATTTACGTGGATATAAATGGTTAGATAATAACGTAGTAAATCTTTTTGCTATTGCTTTTGGATCATTAATAGCAATTATTTTATTATATTTTAAAGTAATAAATTTGTCTATTTAAGCTTCTCTTAAATTTTTAATTATTTTCTATATTCTACCCATTATTCGAATTCTGTCATCACTTTTTCGATAAATATTTTTGCTCCATTAGTTTTTGGAAAATCAAGAAATCTAAATATGAAGTATTCTACTCCTTCACTAACAAAATCAATAATTTTTTCTATAATAGTATCGGGATCTCCAACAAAAACAATTTTAATATTTTCTTTACTAACATAAGGGCTTTCTAAAGCCAATTTATATGCTTTATCATAATTTTCAGCTATCGATATTAATCCTGCAATTGTTTTCTTTATCTCATTATAATTCCTACCAACTTTTTCACAATGTTCTCTTAATATCTCTGCTTTTCTTCTATATTCTTCTAAAGTAGGATTTGCTAAATTCCACCAATCAGCATATTTAGCAACAACTTTCAAAGTTAATTTTTCTCCTCCTCCACCAATCATTAATGGCATAGGTGTGATAGGTTTTGGATTACAATAAGCATTTTTAATCTTATAATATTTCCCATTAAAAGTAACATTATCTTTACTCCATAATAATTTTATTATTTGAACTGCTTCTTCCAATTGTTTAATCCTTATGAAAGGTTTTGGAAAATCATATCCATAAGCTATATATTCATCTTCTTTCCAACCTGCACCAATTCCTAATATAAATCTACCATTTGTAAGAACATTAAGCGTAGAAGACATTTTAGCAACTAATGCAGGATTTCTATATGAATTACATAATACGATACTTCCAAATTTCATTTTACTAAACATACCTGAAAGATAAGATATTGTTGTCCAACATTCTAAATGATCAACTTTAGGAGAAAGAAATGTTGCCCATGGAACAAAATGATCATCAACCCAACCTGAATCAAAATATTCTCCTATTTCCTTTAGAAATTTTATTATTTCTTCTACGAATTTTCTTCCTCTACTATCATTTATTGGAAAAGTTGGTATTCTTAATCCAAATTTTATATTATTATTCATTTTTAACAAAATTAATATTATTGCTTTTGTAAATATTTTTTATAAAAAGTTAAAATAAAAAAAGGCATAAAGATGAATAAAATATGATTGAAGTTGAATTTAAAGCAAGAATTGAAAATTTTGAAAAATTTATGGAAGTGAAAAATAGAATATTAAGCTTAGGAAGTAAATTAATATCTAAAACTTTGGAGGAAGATATTTATTTTCAACATCCATTAAGAGATTTTTCTAAAACTGATGAAGCTTTAAGAATTCGAAAAACAAATGGAAAAAGTTATCTTACATATAAAGGAGCAAAAATAAGTAAAATATCAAAAACAAGATTAGAAATTCAAACCGAAATTGAAAATTTTGAAAATACTAAAGAAATATTCCTTAAGCTAGGATTTAAACCAGTAGCAATTATTTCTAAAAAAAGAGAGAAGTATATTCTAGGGAGTACTTCTATTTATATGGATGAAGTAAAAGACTTAGGATATTTCATAGAAATAGAAGAAGAAATAGAAAATGAAGCTACTATAAAAATGATTGAAGAAAAACTTATTAAGATATTTGAAAAAATAAATATTCCAAAAAGTTCTATAACTATAAAATCTTATTTAGAACTTTTATTAGAAAAAATTTAACATAGTGAATTCAAAATGCATAAAAAGGTTGAAACAATTCTTTTAGGATTTGTGTTCCTTCTTTTTCTTTTACTAGGGTATATTGAAAATGTGATTATTTTTAAATATGCATATAAAATAATACTATCAGATAAAATATTAGGTTTTTTAGAAATATTCTTGCATAATATCATAGTTGTTTCAATAATAATAATTGGTATGTCATTTTATGTAAGAGTCGTAGATTTTTTACCACGTCGTGAATTTGAATATATGGTTCTTGAACATCCAAAAACTTTTGCATTATTTTTTACTATAATTTTTTTCTCTATTAGTATTATAAGAACTACGAATATTTTAAAAGCTAACTTAATGGATGTGCTTTTATTTATAATTTTTTCCTTGCCTCATGGAATTTTAGAATTCTATTCAATATTTTTAGCGATAAAATTTACTTTAGAGAAAAGTCTTTCAATTAATAAATTAATGATTGTCTATTTTATTTTGTTAATATCAGCTATGTTAGAATTGTTTTTAATACATTATACTTTACATTCTTTATTTTAAATTTAACCATATTTTTTAACTTTTTTGTAAAATGATAATAAGAATTTAATATAAGAAAAAGTAAAAGAGTAAATAAAAAATCTTATATCTTTTAAAAAGAAGTTATTAGTTTTGAGATAAAAAGGTTTATATCCTTCTTCCAGAAAGAGGAATTAGAATATAATAAGGTTATTTTTGGCGAGAAATATGAGTAGTGAAAGAAAAATATTATACCAATGCTTAAAATGTGGATTTATTTTTGAAGAGGAAAAAGTTTCTAAAAGAATAAGCGATACAAGATGCCCTTCTTGCGGATATTATGTAATAAAGAAAATTAGAGGTAGAACTGCAAAAATAATCATAACTTCAAAACTTGAAGAAGAAGAAAAAATGATATGAACTTAAAAGAATATATTTTCAAAAATAATTTCGATTTATCTTTTATTAAACTTTAAAAAAATCGGATATAAATATTAATAGTTTTATATAAATTGTTTAAGAATATATTTTTATTTGAGGAGAGGAGCTTGTTTTCATTTTCTATAATGGAATATTTACCAATAATTATAACTTCATTAATAATTATCATAATAACACTCATAATATACTTAATTTTCAGAAAGATTATTATAAAAGGTATAATAGCGATAAATAAATCTATTGCTTATAGAATTGATTTAATAGGAAGCATAATAATATGGATTATTAGCTTTATAATATTATTTAGAGAATTTTGCAATTTCTTTGGCATAGATTTTTCATTAAGTATAATTATTTATTCTGCTTTAATACTTGGATTGATTATTTCTTTAAGAGATATTTTATCTAATGTATTTGCATATTTTATGATAAATTCATCGGACATTATTAGAGTTGGAGAAGTCATAAAAATTAATGAATATAATGGTAAAGTTATTAAAATAAATTCATTATATACTACAATAATAACGCATGATTATGTGGTAGTGAATATTCCAAATAATTTACTTTTGCATAGCATTATAGAAAATGAGAGTAGACCTGGAATATCATTAATTTCAATTCCAATCGAAATAGATCCAAGTAAAATAGATATAAATGAGGCTAAATTAATAATGTTAAAAAGTTCTGAAATTGCTAAAACCGATCTAGCTCCTGAAAAAGTTCCAGAAGTAAGAGTTTTAAGAATATCTAGCGATAGAGTAATTCTTGAACTTAGATTATACATTCTTAATCCAGCCAAAAAGGAAGCAATTGAAGCACTTTTAAAAGATAAAATTTATCAAAAAATAGAAAGCTTGTGTAAATAAATTTTTATAAATTAAAAAATTATTCTGATAATAAGGAATTGATTATCTTTTTTAAATCGCTTATGCTTGCTACTCCAAGTCTTTCATATGCAATATTAAAATCTTTATCGATTATATAAATTGTTGGTAAACCACCTTTATCTTGATAAGAAGCAATAATATTTTTAGAATACACAATTGTCCATTTAATCTCATTTTGAGAAGCATAAGCATTTAATTTTTCTTCATTATCTTTTTCACTGTAATCTAAAGATATTATAGCTATTTTATCACCATATTCTTTAAGGATTTCTTTAAAGTAAGAATGTTGAATTTTGCATTCCTCAACTTCAATTGACATAATATCAATGATAATTATTTTTCCTTTATAATCACTTATTTTAAATGATTTTCCATCTATGCTTATTAAAGAAGCATCTGAAGCTTTTAATCTAGTAATTGTTTCAGAAATTAAAGTAGTTGGAGAAGTAATTATTAAAGAAGTAGAATTTGTAATTGTTTCAGATATTGTTAAAGTTTTTGATGGAGTAGCAAATAATTCTTGATAAATTGATAATCCTATGATGAGTAAAATTAAAAATAATAAAAAGAGAGCTGAAAATAAACCAGCTGAAATACCGATTTGTATTCTATAAAATTTCTTTTTCAATTTTAGCTACCCAAAGATTACTTTTTAGATTTTGATATTTCTTCTTTAAGCCATTTAGCTGCTTCTTCTGCATTCATTAAATTCTTTTTATCTTCCTCAAATTTAGATAATTTTATTATCGCAATCCATCCATCTTCATATGGGCTTTCATTTATTAAACTTGGATTATTTCTTAATTTAGGATTTATTTCAATTATTTCTCCTGAAACTGGAGATTTTACTACACCAACCCATTTTGCTGTTTCGATTGTACCTATACCTTGTCCTTGAGAAATTGTTCCTTTAGGTCTAAATCTAACAAACATTATTTTACCAGCTGTTTTTTGCCCATAATCAGTAATTCCAACTTTTGCAGAATCCCCTTCAATTTTAGCCCATGTATGATCTTTACTATAAAGCAAATTTTCAAGAATTTTATAACCATCTACTTCTATCATTTTTATCAAAAAATAGGAAAAAAAGCTTTAATTAAAGTTTTTAAATACAATCAATAATCATAAAAATTTAATAAAAAGTGAAAAAAATGGTTCTTGCAGGAAAAATATTTGAAATAAAAGAAGAAATATCTCTTGAAGAAATTGCTTTAAAATTAAAAAATTATAGCCATACAGAAATTTTTAAAATAAATAATGAAGAATTGGAAATATTAATAGAAATAAAGAATATTTCTCTTAAAGAAAAAAGTTTATCAGCTTTATTTAATAGAGATAAACCAATAATTATTTCTCAAAGAGGAAAAAAAGTACCTATAATAAAAACAATCGAAACCCCTATTATATTTGATGAATATGATGATAAAATTCTATTATTTGTTTTACAAGAAAAACATCAAGCAAATGCGATAGCTTCAATATTAAGTCAGATATTATTTATGAATTATGCATCGATAGTTGAAGCAAGAATTTCTTCAGAGAAACTCAAAGATTTTCATGAAAAAAACCCTGATGGAACAAAAGTAATTTTTTTCCATGATTTAGACATACCAGGTATAAAAAAACTTTCATTATATGGTGAAACATTAAAGAATTCTTCATTATATGAAGAGTATTTAAGACATGGAAAAATTTTATACATTGTTTATACTTCTACTACAAAAGGATGGGTAATTGGTTTAACTTATAATTGCGTAGTTACTGCTTTTAGTAAAATAGATGAAAAAGATTTAATTGATTATGTAAGAGAAGAAATTTATCCTTTAATTTCAAAATAATTATATATGTATTTCTCAGAAAGTATTATAGTATAAACTATATATTTTCGCCTAAGAAAAAATTTATTTTCTTCTAATATACATATATACTAGTAAAAAATTTTATATCAAGAGTAAAAAGCAATGGAGAAAAAAGAAGAAACAATACAAGAAATAGAAGAAAAATATGCAATAAATAAAACATTCATAGAAGAAGTAATATTAGAGAATTTTATGAGTCATGAATATTCCAGAATAATCCTTAAACCTGGATTAAATTTAATTCTAGGACCTAATGGAGCTGGAAAATCTTCTATACTTTTAGGAATATCTGTTGCATTAGGTCAAACCTATACAGAAAGAGGGGAAAGACTTAGTCAATTAATTAGAAGAGGAGCTGAAGCTGCAAGAGTATCTGTTATTTTAAATAATTTAAAAATTAATGGAAAAAGACCATTTCAAAATATTAATACTGATAAAATTACTATAACAAGATATTTAAAGAAAAATGGCGATTATTGGCATTTAGTAAATAATAGATACATGGCTAAAGCAGAAGTTGAACATTTATTAAAACAAGCAGGAATTAATCCGAATAATGCTTTAATAATTATGCATCAAAATATGGTTGAACAATTTGCTTCAAAATCTGATGAGGAAAAATTATTAATGGTAGAAGATGCTGTTGGTGCAAAAGCATTAAGAGAAAGAATAATAGAAGCAGAAAGAAAATTAACAGAATTGGTAAGTGAACAAAAAGCTATAGAAAAAATTCTTGAAGAAGCTAAAATGGCAACAGATTATTGGAGAAGTGAATATGAAAAATTAATGAAATTAAGGAATTTGCAAAATCAAAAAGAAGAATTAGAAAGGGAATATGCTTGGTCTATCGTTATAGATTTAGAAAATGATTTAGAAAGAATTGCAAAAAGAATAGAATTATATAAAGAAGATTTAAAAGAAATAAATGAAAAAATATTACTTTTAGAAGAAGAAATTAAGAATGAAAGAAATAATTTTAATTATTTTTTAATTAATTTAAGAGCATCATATCTTAAATTAGCTGAATTAATGAAAAATAATGGGAATGAAAAAGAAAAATTATTAAAAGAAATATCTATATGTGAAGAAAAATTAATAAAATCTGTTGATAATTTAATTAATAAAAATACTGAATTAGCTATTACAAAATATAAGAAGAAAGAAATTGAGCAAGAGCTTAGAAAAAATGAAAAAAATTATGAAGAAATTAATAAAAATTTAGAAGAAAAGATTATTGAAGCTAATAAAAAAGGAGAAAGAATAAAAACATTAAGAAAACCAATGGAAATACTTTCAGATATACAACATGTAAATATAGCAATAGCATCTCTTGGAACAATTAATCAAGAAGCTGAAGAAATGTATATTTTAGCAGATTCAAAATATAGAGAAACAGAATTAAAAGCAAAAGAATTAAATGAAAATATTAAGAAAACCCTTGAAGAAATTGATTATAGAAAAAAAGTATGGAGAGATTTTATTAGGAAATTAGTAGAAAACATTAATCCTATATTTAATGAAATATTATCTTCAATTGATGCTTCTGGAAAAATAATTTTAAGAAATTTAGAAGATATTAGAAGTGCAGCTTTAGAAATATATGTTGGTTTCAAAGGTGCTGAATTAACTTTATTAAATTCTCATACACAAAGTGGAGGAGAAAGAACTGTAGCTACAATGGCATTCCTTCTTTCATTACAAAAATACATGATGTCTCCATTTAGAGCAATAGATGAATTTGATGTTCATATGGATCCTTTATATAGAGAGAGGATGTTAAAAATGTTGCTATCGATTGCATATGAAGATCCAAATACACAATATATAATTATTACTCCAGGTAAAGTATTTGTTGAAGAAAATGTTAATGTGATAATTGTGCAGAATATAGAAGGGAAATCTTCAATTTTAGTAAAGAAGTAAAGAAGTTTTTATTATACTCTTTTATTTTTAGGCCAAGTTATCATAAAAATTGTTTCAGGAAGTTTATCACCAATATATTTTTTAATTTCATATGGCCAATCTTCAAATTTTGTGCCCCAACGAGCTATAAACATATAAGCAAATCTCGATAAACCTATTCCAGAACAACCTGACCATATTTCTCTATTTTTCCTTTCTTTCCAATTATACCTTTTTGCATAAAAATCTAAATGAACACTAAAATTGCTTAATTCTAATTCTTTTTCTTCAGGCCTACTTAATGTTCCATATGGTAATACTCCTACAATTTCATATGTTTTAACAATTTCTTTCTTTTCTTCTTCTAATTCAAGAGAATGTTCTAAATATACTGGAGTAGTAGCTTCTATTCTATATTCAATATTCATTATACCATCTACAAATTTTTCTGCTCTATTAAGTAATTCATCTCTTATTTTTGTAACATCTTCCGGCTTTCCAATCCATGTTAATTCCATTCTATAAAATTCTGTTAATCTTTCAATTCCTTTTAATCCACCTGCTTCATATCTCCATGTAGGTCCAAATCTATCAAAGAAAAGCCATGGACCATTATCTATATCTATTATTTCTCCTCTAAATATTTCATACCATGGTTCACATTGAGCATAAGATAATGCAGCTATAGGCGTGTCTAGACATTTCATTAATTCTTCCTTAGGGATTTCTCTTGTTATTTCTACATAATCTGAAAAATATTCAAAAATTTTTTTCTCTCTAGATTTAGGTGGACAAACCCAAAACATTTCATTTGGTATTCCTGTTAATTGTCCTTTTCTCATGTGCACTTCAAGCGGAATTAATTTTGGAAAAAGCATTTCTTTAAATCCCATTTGCTTAATTATATTTTCTATAAAAGCCGCTTCAATAGCTCTTATAAGAGCTGTATAAGGTGGCATATATTGCCATATTCCTCTAGCAGGAAATTCTTTAATCCATCCTATTTTAATAAGTTCTTCAGTAAAATCTTTTTTAAAATAATATTTATCTAATCTTTTTGGAGATTCTTTAATTGTTTTTGAAAGTGTTGCTTTTCCAGTAATATATTGAGCTAAAATTTTTTTCTCTAATAATTGAATAATCTTATCAATATAATTTCTTTCTAAAGCTTTTTCATCTATTTTTGAAAAAACTATATGCGCAATATTTTCATTAAAATCTATTTTTTCTACAAATGGTATATTTATTTCTTCTAATGGTTTTTGTTTAATTTCAATCCATGCTTCAGCTTTCTCTATTTTTATTTCCCTAATACCTATTTTCTTCTTTTCCAATTCTTTAGCAATTTTATTTCTTATCATTAAAAGAAAAGAATGGGCTCTATATTTTTTTCCACTAATAATATTTAAAAATATTTTCTCATTTAAAAATTTCATATCAATTATTTTTGTTTCTTCTCCATTTTTTCTAGAGGATATTTTTTCATATATTCCTTCTATAGCTTTTTCTATATCATCTTTTTCTGGTGGAGAAGTAAAAAAGATATATGCTTTAATATTAAATTTCAAAAATTACACCTTTTTTAATATACTACATAATTATTCTTCAGCCATTTCTTCAATATATTTTCTATAATCTTCAGGATCCATTAAACCATATAATTCTTCTTCATTTTTCATTTCTATTTTTACTATCCATCCTCTATCGTATGGCGATTCATTTATTAATTCAGGATTATCTAATAATTCTTCATTTACATCTATTATTTTACCACTTACTGGGCTTATAATATCTAAAGCACTATCTATAGATCCAAGAGAACCTATTATTTCTCCAGCTTCAATTCTTTCATTTAAATGAGGAAGTTCAATAGTTAATATTTCCTGCATTTTCTTTTGAGCATAATCACTTATTCCTATTGTAGCAATTCCTTTCTCAACTTTAACCCATATATGTTTTCCAGTGTATAAACAATCTTCTCTTATTTCATATTCATTAGTAGACATACTCATTAATCTTTCTAAAAGTGAAGAAGAACTTCTATTTATTTTTTATATATTAAAAGATAAAAAATAATCAAAATTTATTTTTGATATTTTCTTAAAAATATATAATTATTTAAAAACAAGCTTTTTAATAATTTATTTAATATTGATTGCCTATGAACAATAATCAAAGTGAAGAAGTCTTAAATCTTCTTTTAAAGCCGATTGTTGAAGCTTTTAAAGAAAAATTTAGTGAATTAACTATTCCTCAAATAAAAAGCATTCCTTTAATACTTAAAGGAAAAAATCTACTATTAGTAGCTCCAGCTGGAACAGGAAAAACAGAAGCTGCTCTTCTTCCAATATTTAATGAAATGCTTCTTTTAAGAAATATTCCAGGTATAAAGCTTATTTATATTACTCCTTTAAGAGCTTTAAATAGAGATCTTCTTGAAAGAATTGATTGGTGGTGTAGAAAACTTGATTTTACAGTTTCAGTAAGACATGGAGATACTGCTCAAAAAGAAAGAAGAATACAAGCTATTAGTCCTCCGGATATATTAATACTTACACCTGAAACACTTCAAGCAGTTTTAACAGGTAAAGTTTTAAGAGAGCATCTTAAAAATGTAAGATGGGTTATTATAGATGAAATACATGAATTAGCAACTGATAAACGTGGAACACAACTTTCAATTGCTTTAGAAAGGCTTATTGAAATTATTGGAAGAAATTTTCAAAGAATAGGATTATCAGCTACTATTGGCAATCCTGAAAAAATAGCTAAATTTCTTGTAGGTACAAATAATGAATGTGAAATAGTTAAAGTTTCTATAGCAAAAGAAATGAAGATAGATATATTTTATCCTTATCCAAAAAAAGAAGATAAGATTTTAGCTGAAAAACTTTTAACTCTCCCTTCTGTTGCAGCAAGATTATCATTAATACGTAAACTTATAGAAAATCATGAAAGCACTCTTATTTTTACTAATACTAGACCATTAGCTGAAATTCTTGCAAATAGATTTAAAATATGGGATTTGGATTTTCCAATCGGAATACATCATGGTTCTCTTGCAAAATTTTCACGAATATCTGCTGAACAAGGCCTTAAATATGGTAAACTTATTGGAATAGTATGTACTTCTTCTCTTGAACTTGGAATAGATATAGGAAAAATAGATTTATGTATTCAATATAATTCTCCTAGAGAAGTAACTAGACTTATGCAGAGAGTTGGAAGAAGTGGGCATTCTATTGGAAGATTTTCTAAAGGAATAATAATTGTAATGGATGGAGATGATGCATTAGAGGCTGTAGTTATTTCAAAAAGAGCCTTAAATGAAGAATTAGAAGATCCAATTATTCCAGAAAATTGTAGTGATGTTTTAATGAATCAAATAGCAGGAATTCTAATTGAATATTCAAAATATGATATAGATAATCTTTTAGAAATTTTTTGGAGAGCGTATCCATTTAGAAATCTTTTAAAAGAGCATTTAATAAAAGTTATTAATCATATGGTTAATTTAGGGATGGTACATTTTGATGGAAAAATTATAAGCAAACCTATTAATGCAAAACATTTATATAAATACTATTTTGATACTCTTTCTATGATACCTGAAATAAAGCAATACTTAGTTATAAATGAATTAAATAATGAACCAATAGGAATATTGGATGAGGAATTTGTATCTGAATATGGTGATATAAATACAAAATTTGTTTTAGCAAGTAGAGCATGGAGAATAATCGATGCTTCTGGTGAAAAAATATATGTGTTACCTGAAGAAGATTTTGAGGGAGCAATACCTTTTTGGGTTGGTGAAGAAATTCCTGTTCCAAGAGAAGTTGCTCAAGAAGTTGGAAAGATAAGAAGAGAAGTTGAAGAAAGATTATTGAATGGTGAAAGGTATAAAGATATTTGTTTAGATATTTCACGAAGATATAATATTAATTTTGAAACAATTTTTAGAGGATTAAAGGAAGTTTTTAGGCATGTAAAACTTAATATACCTGTTCCATCTGATAAAACAATTGTTTTAGAAAAATTTAAAGAGAATATTGTGCTTCACATTCATGGAGGATTAAGAATAAATAGAGCAATTTCTAGACTTATAGCATATTATTTATCAGAAAAAATATCAGCTCCAGTAGCTTCACAACAAGATCCTTATAGAATTGTCTTTCGTTCTTCAAGCATAGAACCAGAAGATATTTTAAATATAATTAAAGAAGTTTCAATGAAGGATATTTCAGAAATAATTGTTCCTGCAATAGTTTCTTCAGGTTTCTTTAGAAAAAGAGTTGTGCATATTGCTAGAAAAATGGGTGTTATTTTAAAAGAAGCAAGTTTACTAGATATACCTGCATCTAAGATTGTTAAAGCTGTTAAAGATACACCAATTTATGAAGAAGCATTAAGAAATGTTGCAAATTATGATATGGATATATATGGAGCAAGTGAAATTTTAAAGGATATCGTAAATGGAAAATTTGAAGTAAAGATAATAAGACTCGATTCCCCTTCACCATTAGCATTATTAACATTAAATAAATATAAAAAAGAATTTGAATTTTCTGCTTCAGAAAGAATGCAAGGATTAATATTAAAAGCAGTAAAAGCTAGACTTTTAAGCGAATCACCTCTTTTTATTTGTTCTAATTGTTGGAAATATTATGAAAGGAAACCTTTGAAAGATATCGAAGATATCATGAATTGTCCAAATTGTGGTTCAAAGAGAATTGCTTGTCTTAATGATGTTGAAATTGAAGAATTATATGGTTTAATTTCAAGAAAAGGAAAACCAATAAATAATAATGAAAAAAGATTAATTAAAAAAATTAAAAAAATATCTTTATTAATAGAGAAATATGGTAAAGCAGCTGCTATTGCACTTTGTGGTAAAAATCTTGAAATAAAAGATGTTATTGAAATACTTGAAAAAGAAAATAAATTTAATGATAAACTTATAGAATTGATAATTGATGCTGAGAAAAAAACATTAAAAAGAATGTTTAAGTAAATTTTTTATCTTCACTCTTATCTTCTTCTGATTGTTTTATTTCCAAATCTAACATAGATTTCAATAATTCTTTTTGATCTATTTCAGCTTTAGCTCTCCATCCTAAATAAACAATATTTTCTTCTGATATTTGAATGTAACCTTTTCTAATAAATCTTTCAATTGCGGATTCGATTTTCCATTTTGGTAATTTTGTTAATAATACATCTTTTATTTCACTTAAAGATGCTTTCCCTCCTTTGCTAGATATTATTGTTAATATAATTGCTAATGTTGCTACATCTTCGATTCTCCAACTAGCTCCTTTAACCTCAGAAAGAGTTAATGGTTTAGCTAAAGTAATATAAAATCTAGCTTTTTCGAGACTTTCTTCATTTAAAACAAATTTTTCTTCATCTTCAAAAACAATTTTTACTTGTAAACCAATATTATTTAAATAATTATTAAGTACTTCTATTATTTTCACATATTTCTTTCCTAATCTCTTTTTTAATTCCCAACCTCTTACCCCTGGCAACCTATGAGATGAGAAAAGCAGCATAGCTGCAGCTATTGAAAGTTTTCTTCTTAAATCTTCTTTTTTAATTTCTTTTTTGCTCATCTAAAACTAAAATATTTAGCTTTATACTACTATTTTTATTTTTTCAATCATCTATTTAAAGCTATTTTTCATTAATTAATGAAGAGGCAATTAATAGGTTAATTTTATAAGAATTCCCTGAAATAATATGGTCAATATTTAAAGAAGAAACTAAAAATAGGGTAAAAAGCTTCTAGCAATATATTAAAAAACTCTTAAGAATTTCTTTTAGCCTTTATTTTTAATAGAAAAAACACATACTTTTCCTTCTGGACATAATTCACATTCGATCTGTAAAGTTGTATGCATTATTTTAAATTTATTCTTTAATATTTCTCTTATTTCATATAAAATTTTACTTGCATCTTCAAGAAAAATATTATCTAAAACAATATGCGCACTTAATGCATTCATATTTGTTGTTATACTCCAAACATGAAGGTCATGAACATTTTTTACTCCTTTTACTTTTAATATTTCATCGATAACATCTTTTATTTTTAATCCTTTTGGTGTTCCTTCCATTAGAATATTAACAGCTTCTTTTAAAAGTTGATAAGAACCATTAAATATTAGTATACTTATACCTATTCCTAAAATAGTATCTATAAGGTAAATTTTAGTGATATTTATTATTATACCACCTACTATTACACAAAAAGAAGAAAGAGTATCGCTTAAAACATGTAAGAATGCTCCTTTAATATTTAAACTTAAATGTGATTGCTTAGATAATATTAAAGCTGAAACAATATTTGCACTTAAACCTATCATAGCTATTATAAGCATAGGTATTTCAAGAATAATTACAGGTTCAAATAATCTCATGTAAGCTTCTCTAAAAATATAAAATGCAACAAAAGCAAGTAATATACCATTTATAAATGCTGAAAGAATTTCTATTCTATAAAAGCCATAAGTTTTACTTTCGGTTGGTTCTTTCTTTGAAATTTTTAAAGCTATAAAACTAATCATCAATGAAATACTATCCATTAACATATGTCCAGAATCGCTTATTAAAGCTAAACTTCTAGATAAAAGACCGCCTATGATTTCAAGTAACATTATTGAAGTAGTTAAAATAAGTGCATATGAAAGTGCTTTAAAACTAGTGGTATTATTCATTAAACTATTATCCTCTGGAATTTATATAAATAATTTTTAGTTCTTAATAAATTTATTAAATTTGAAGCATAAGTTTTATAAACTATTTTTAAAAGTATTTTGAAGAAAAAAGATGCTTAATAAACTTTCTGAAAACGTTTTTTATATAGCTGGAAGAACGAATGTAGGGGTTATTACTTTATCTAAAAATGAATGTATAATAATTGATTCTGGAATAGATGAAGATTACGGTAGAAAAATTCTAAAAATATTATTTTCTAATAATTTTAAAATAAAAGCTTTAATTAATACGCATGCTCATGCAGATCATATTGGTGGAAATAAAATAATTTATGATAGAATAAAAGTAAAGATATGTTCTTCTTTTGGAGAAAAACCTTTCATAGAAAATCCATTATTAGAGCCTCTCTACTTATATAGTGCTTATCCTCTCAAAATACTTAGAAGTAAATTATTCATGGCAGACCCTACTCCAGTTCATGAAATTTTAGAAAATGATTTTAATAATTTAAAAATAATTAAGCTTCCAGGACATTCATTAGATATGATAGGTATAGTATATGAAAATGTAGCATTTATAGCTGATGCACTTTTCTCAAGAGAAATTTTAGAAAAACACTCAATTCCATATCATCTAAATATTAAGCAAGCTTTAGAAACTATTGAAAATCTTAAAAAATTAAAAAATTTAATATATTTACCATCTCATGGAGTCCCTACGGAAAATATTGAAGAACTTATCGAAATTAATATTTCAGCTATAATGAAAATAAAGAATCTTATAATTAAAGAATTAAGCAGTCCTAAAAGTATTGATGAACTTACTAAAATTGTAATTCAAAAAACATTAAATAAAATAAATAATATTGGACAATATTTTCTGATAAAATCAGCTTTATTATCCTATATATCATGGTTTGATGAAGAAAATTTAATAGAAATATCAATTATAGACAATGTGCCTATAATATCGCTTAAGTAATTTTTTTAATTAAGTTCTTTTTATCCTTTCTTTCTAAATATTCTTGAAAATTTTTAATACCTTTAAATGTAAAAACATCCATTACATGACTTATACATCCAATAGATATGCTAATTATATCTTTTAAAATATTGAATTAGTATCAATTTTTTATAAATGGAAATGATAATATAAATGCATATTTATAAAAATTAGTTTAATGGACAAAAATTATTTGTAATTTGTAAACAATTTATATTCTATACGATTGTAGCACATCACCAAGGCATATCTTTTAACTTATGAAATATCAAGACATTTCTAATATTGTAACAAAATCTTTTGTACAATTTAAAATCAATAAGCATTGGCCATGTCAGTATTCATGTAAAGGATGTAATGCTAATACATTAAGCATACGTATAGATTGAAGAAAGTAACGAAAAATATATAAGCAAGTATTGCCTATTATATTTTAGTGTGAGTGATATGAAACAAATAAGAATAATCCTAAGTGAGAAAGAATATAATAGATTAAAAAGAGTTAAAGGCAAGAGGACTTGGAGAGAGTTACTGCTTACATTAACACAAAGGAAGAAATAAAGTAGCTTAAATAAGAAATAATAGTTAAACATAATAAAAATTTAATGCCTTAAATTTAAAAAACTTAAAAATATATTTAATTAGGTCTAATTATATAATATTTTTCTATATTCTTTTTTATTTTTTAAAATAAATAAAATAAATCCTATTAGCATACCTGCTAAAAATCCTCCTATATGAGCTGAATGAGCAATATATGATGTTTAAAAAAATAGCGTATATAGTTTCTATAAATGCATAACCAAATATTATGACAATTGCAGGGGCTGTTATGGGAAATAAGCTATAAGAACACTAAGCTTTCTATGGGGAAAACTTATAGCATAAGCAGCCATTGTACCAAATATCGCACCTGATGCTCCTATTGCTGGAATTATGCTACTTTCTGGGGATATTAATATCGTAAATAAACTATGAAAAACACCTGCAAATAAACCACTTACAAGGTATAAGATAATAAATTTAAATGAGCCGAAAAAATCTTCATATTCTCCTCCAAAAAGTAAGAGAGCATACATATTCATGAAAAGATGGAAAATATCACCATGTAAGAACATGGATGTTAAAAGCGATGATAAATTTTTACCATTAATTATGAATATTGGAACAACACTATAATTTAATAATAAAAGCAAATATTCCCTTTTTGGAATAATAGAAATTATAAAGAATATAATAGTATTAATAATTATAAAGCTGTAGGTTAAAATTCTTCTCATTTCTTAATTCAAAAATGTTTTAGCAATTTTTTATGAAAAAACTTTTTCAATTTTTGGTACAATATCTTTCTTTCTTGACATAACATTTTTTAAATAAATACAATTCTCTTTAGCTTTTAAATTAAAAGCTTCTTCAGCTTTTTCTATTTTTCCAACACATAAAAGTTGCGTATCGCCTAATAATATGTTTGTTGCCATTAATAGTACCAAATCAAAATTTTCACTATTTTTAATTTTCTCCATTTCATTTATGATTTCTTTCTTTAATTCTTCAACTTCTTTAAAATCAACAATTTCAATTTGTCCAATACCAACTTTCCCTTTTGCAAATTTATATTCTTTGAAATCACCAAGAATTATTTCTTCTATTGATTTTCCGATTAAACTTGTTTTTTCTCTTTTTATTTCTATTCCAAAAGCTTTAATATCTTTAACTTCCGCAATTTTGGCAAGCTTTTTAGCAATTTCACAATCTTCATTTGTAGTCGTACTAGATTTAAAAACTACTGTATCGCTTAATATTGCTGCCAATAAAGCTAAAGCAATATTTTTTTCTATTTTAATATTTTTTTCAAAAAACATTTTAGCAATTATTGTAGAAGTCGCTCCAATAGGTTCAGCATGATAATATATTGGTAAATGATAAGAAAAATTAATTTTATGATGATCTATTACTTCTAAAATTTCTGCTTTTTCTATGCCATCACAAGCTTGAGTGAATTCATTATGGTCTACAAGTATAACTTTTTTCCCAGAAATATTTTTAATTAATATTGGCTCGTATAATGAGGCTTTCTTAAGTACTGCTTTTGTTTCATTATTTATTTCTCCACATCTTGCTGCAATATAATTATTTTTATTATCAATCTTATTTTTTAGAAAAGCATAAGCAATTGCAGTTATTATAGAATCTGTATCCGGATTTTTATGCCCTATAACAATGATTTCAGCCATTTCTAAACCCCCTTTATAAATTTCACATTTTTTTATTAATCTTCTTTCTTTATCTCTACTTTTATTTCTCTTAATAATTTTACTCCTAAGCTTCCTATTCTACTTCCTCCTGAAGCAATAAAAACCATTAAGATAAGCCATAAAAGCATATTAATAATATTGCTTATAGCATCTCCACTAAAAATTGTAGTTTCTCCGATATTTGGAATTAAAATTTTTATATCATTCACTTTTATTAATGAGGGGGCTGGTGAAGAACCAGTAAAAACTGAGTACATGGAAAATATTGAAAAAAATATAAGTATTAAACCTATAGCAAGTAAAATATATCCTATAAGTTTCTCATTTTTTATTTTCATTCTTATCACCAATTTTTATACTTGAACTTAATTAATCATTTCTATATAAAAGCTTTTTTAATAGAATACTGAAGGTATTATTTAGGATAAAAAATGATTAGAGATGGAAGAAGTAGAAAAGTAGTTTTTGTATCCCATTGTATAATAAATACAAATGCTATAGCTATTGGTCCAAAAACACCAAATATATGGCCTGCAATGATAGATGAAATAGTTGATTGTCTTAAAAAAAATAGAGTAAGCATTATACAATTGCCTTGTCCTGAGCAAATTTATTATGGTTTAATAAGAGGCAGGGCTGCAAAAAATGATATGGATAATCCCAGCTTTAGAAAACTTTGTAAAAAAATAGCTGAAGAAACTATTAATAATATTGAACAATACATGAAAAATAACTTTAGAGTAGTAGCATTTATAGGAAGAAGAGGTAGCCCAACATGTGGTGTTAATAAGACTCATGTAAGAAAAAATGATAAAATAATAGAAGAAAATGGTATGGGAATATTAATAGAAGAAATAAGTAAAATAATTAAAGATAAAAGAATAGAAATTCCATTAATAGATTTTGAAAGAGAAGAGAAAGCACAATTCATAAAGCAGTTAGAGAGATTAATAAAAACATTAAATAAAAAAAATTGAATTATTTTTATTCGATTTGTTTTTCTATAAGTTCAAGCACTTTAGCTTTTATAATATCTCTAATTTTTCTTGCTTCATTTATTGGCATTTTTGCTGGATCGGGTATATTCCAATTCTCAACTTTTTTAGTATAAACTAATGGACATTGATTACCACTACAAACTATTATTGCTATTTCAGCATTTTCTTGAAGTTCTTTTGTTAAAAGTTTAGGTTTTTTATTACTAATATCTATACCTTCTTCTTTCATAAGTTGAATAGCATTAGGATGAATGCTATTTGCAGGCTTAATACCAGCACTAATAGCCTTCCAACCTTTAGGTGCAAATTTATTGAAATAAGCTTCAGCCATTTGGCTTCTAAAACTATTCTCTACACATATAAATAAAACTATTTTATCAATTAAATCCATTACTTTGATCACCCTGTTTCTCAATTAATAATTAAGATTTTACATAATACAAAAATACTAGTCTTTCCAATCTAAAAGTCTTTTTTCTCCTTCAATTTTCTTTATATCAGTAATATCCTGTGTTACCTCTAAAGTACCTAAATATTCTCCATTTTTATCTCTTACTGCAAAATATCGAATGTGAATGACCCTCCCATCTTTTTTCTGAATCCAAAATTCTGCTACATCTTTTTTACCATTTTTAAAAGCTTCTAAAATCTTATTTACTATATGAATACTTTTCTGTGGATGGCATTGTTGAACCTTTCTCCCAATAACAGCTTTTGTTCTTATAAATATTCTTTCTTCCCCTTTATTAAAATATTTAACAGTATCTTCTTTATCAACAAAAGTAATATCTATAGGGAGAGTGTTAAAAATAGCTTCAATTTCCTTTCTTGAAAGTGCTCCTGTTTCGAATTGTATTTCTTCTAATATATGTCCAGCTTCAATCTTCTTAACTTCCTTAAATTCTGGTGCTACTATTAAATGTTCTGGTGTAAAACAACAATATCCGATTTCATCAAAATCTTTCCTAATATTTATCCATTCTTGTTCTGTAATTACTTGTAAAGCGGTAGGAAAAAGTATATTGTTTTCTTTAAAAAAATGACTTGAAAGAATACTACCCAAAGATTTAGTAACTTCATTAAGTTGTTTTTTAAATTCTTGAAAGCTAATATCATTATATTTTTCTATTAAATTATAGAATTGCTTCTTTTTATCCCTTATTTGATTATGTTCTATCCACATTATAGCTGGCGGTTCTGTAATACCATGCTTTTCCAAATATGGGAAAAGCACATTTTCTTCTCTTAAATAATGTTTTTCTGAATCGTGAAAATCTTTTGATATATGCTCAAGATCATGTATTTCTTTAATAATATCTTTTTCTTGTTGGATTTTATTTATAATATTATTAATTTCTTCTATAAGTTTTAACATAATCTTATGCTCTTCCATAAGTATATTAATTGGATGCCATGATGGGATTTCAAATTTTTGTTTTTCTAATTGTTCTCTAAAGACAGTAAGATGAACATCGCATAATTTTTGAATTTCCTCTCTAGCTACTCCTTCTTTTATTAATTCTTGTTCAATTATAGCTATTTCCAATGGATTTATTACTTCAAGAACTTGTTTAAATTTTTCCTTTATTTCTTGTGGTGATACCCCACTATGTAATTTTTTTATTATTTCTTTTACCATTCTTTTCTTATCCTCATTCAATTTGTTCTCACCATAAATTTATACCTATTTGTATATATACTTTTTAAATATTCATAATATTTAACTCTTATTTTTTCAAATTATTTATTATAACACCGTTATATAAATTTTTAATTGCTAATTTTCAAGAATGAATTTTTATAATGAAATAAGGGTAATGCTAAAGTTTAATAACTATATCAATATTTTTAATTAATTCTTCAATTAATTTTCTTTCTCTTTCGCTTATACTAGAGTTTTTATCATTAGGAAGAGATTCTCCATAATAAGCATTAGCAATAAAAGTCTCAGCAATATTTATACATTCAAGTATTTTATTAATATCACCAGCATGAAAATAGATTGATAAATCATTTATTATTAAAACTTTTGTAGGTTTATTTAAGAAACATTGAATTAATGGTTCAATTGAATCTTTATTTAAATTTGCTAAATATATTACTTCTTCTTTATTTTTACCTTCAATTCTTGGAGCTCTAATTATTGAGGGTACTAAATATCTTACTTTTGACACAGCATTGGTATAAGCTGATATTCTTGCAGCAATCCCAATTACAGTAGTAGGTGCCATATCTATTACTGTAATATTTTTAGGATCTATTTTATTAATTAATTCATCAAGTATTTTTGCAGTTAATCTAGTTTTTCCATGTCCAATTTCTCCGATTATTATTGTTCTCTTATTAAGTATTTCTTCCAATATAATTTCTTTCATATTTCCTTAAGTATTAATTTTAATATCCCTATTTTATCGATAGTTAAAACTACGATCATTCCTAATAAACATCCAGTAATTGAACTTAGTATCCATCCAAAATAGAATGGTAAAAGCGATAAAAATTTACTATATAATATACCTCCTAATAATGGATCAAAAATATACCAAGAAATAGTACCGCCAATAAGTACAGTCCCTATAGGCTCAGTTAATGAAGCTATTATTATCGCTTTCCTTTTAGTAATAATTTTCCTTAAGAATTTATAAGATAAACCAACTATAAAGCCACCTGGTATTCCACCTGGATATGCAAAAATGGTTCCTATACCAAGCATGATTCTTATAGTACCAACAATTGTTGCAATAAAAATAGCCCATGTTGGCCCTAATATTATGCCTGCGATTACATTCACAAAATGCTGTCCAGGAAATGCTTTTGTGGGTCCCCATGCAAACCAGGAGAAAGGTGATATAATCAAAGCTAAAACTGAAAGAATAGAAGAAAGTGTTAATTTTTTAATATAAATTGTTTTAAACATTTTTTCACCTCATTTTCTTTAATTCAATTGCTATTGTTACAACTTTTTTTGCTACACTTATTGCATCTTTATCAAATATTCTAATCATCGGTTCCTTTCCTTTTTCACCAAGATCATATATTATATCTGGAACTTTGCCAATTTTTTTAATAGCATATTCAACTCCCCATTGTAAAGTTGCTCCTTCAATTGATTTTATTTCTTCCGGCTCCTCTTCTCTGTTGAAAGATGAGATAGTGAAACCTAATTTTTTACAAATTTCTATTATTTCTGGAGAATATTTTATATTCATAGCAGCTCTAATATTATGGTCATATTCCATAACTTTAAGAAGCATTCTAGCTACATGAGAAGAAGCTCCAAATTCTGGATTCCCCACAGCTTTAACTCTATCTTTAAATTTTACTATTCTACCAGGAATACCAGCAACATCTTTTATTGTTTTTGCATAAGGCTTTGGTAAAGCCATTACAATATTGCTTTGAACTTCTGGTATTAACTCTGAAACTTCTTTATGAGATTCTAAAAATTCTATAGCTTTTGAAATATTTTCCAATATAAGATATTTTTCAGCTGGTATATGTAACCATGCATTTGGATTAACTGGACCAAATCCTTTACCAATTGGCAATCCGTATTCTATTGCGATAGTAATAAATTCTTTTGCAATTTTTATAGCTTCAATTATAGATTTCCCTTTTGCAATTTCTGCAGTAATTGCTGCTGAGAAACTACAACCCGTTCCATGTGTATTTTTAGTTACAATCCTTTTATCAATAAATTCTTTAATCTCATTATCTACATATACAATATCTATAGCTTTATCGTTATACTCAATATGTCCCCCTTTTATAACTACTGCTTTAGGTCCAAATTCAGCTATTTTTTTAGCCGCTTTTTTCATATCTTCAATTGTTTTTATTTTAATATTGCTTAATACTTCAGCTTCCATAACATTTGGTGTTATCACCGTAGCAATTGGCATTAATGTTTTCTTCATAGCTTCTTCAGCTTCAACTTTTAAAAGACGAGCGCCACTTTTTGCTACCATTACAGGATCTACTATTAATGGAAAACCATATTGTTTAACTTTCTTTGCAATAAGTTCAATTACTTCAATTCTATGTAACATTCCAGTTTTAGCAGCATCTATTCCAATATCTTCAAATACTACATCTATTTGTTTTTCTATTACATCTAAATCTATATCTTGTATCGCAAAAACTCCATATGTATTTTGAGCTGTAATGGCAGTAAGTGCAACTGTTCCATGAACACCAAGAGCTGCAAAAGTCTTAAGGTCTGCTTCAATTCCAGCACCTCCACCAGAATCACTCCCCGCTATTGTCATAGCAATTGGAATTTTATATTCTTTCATTTTTTCACCTTTCAAAAATAATTTAAAATTGTATAAATTATAAATGTGAATATAATAGAAGGAATAGTTGCACCAATAGTTACATTTATATAAGCAAAATAATAATAAACTATGAAACCTATTACCCATGATATTATTGCTTTTAAATTAATTTTCATATTAGTTGAATAGAATAGATCTTTTTTATAATTGAATTTATTTAGAAAATAATCTGAAAGAAGTATGCTAAATACTGGTACAAAAGAGGCGCCAATTAATAAAAGGAAATTTTCATATTGAATTATTGGAATAGAATATGCAAATAATAAACTTAATATCGTAATAATTAAAGCAATTTTCCATTGTTTTTGTTTTGGGAAAATATTTTGAATTGAAACTACTGCTGAATATACATCAGCAAAAGCGTTGTCTGGTTCATCTATAAGTATTATAAGAAGAGCGAATAATCCAAAGAATATTAATGCCATCGAATAAGTGATTGCTTCTTTTGGGTAAATTAATGCTAACATTGCACCTATTAAATAAAACCATGTGTTTGCTATAGTATAGCTTATAAATGTTCCGAAAAATCCATCTTTCTTACTTTTTGCAAATCTATTATAATCAGAAACAAGCGGAAGCCAAGATACTGGCATTGCTATAACTAAATCTAAAGCCAACAAAATTGTATTAAATTGAGTACTACTCATTAAATTTATTGTTAAAGTTTTTATACTTAATAATTGATAAGTAAGCCAAGCAGCTCCTATTATTGCAAACCATATTGCAAATTTTTCAAGCCATTGCTTTACTACAATAAGAGGCCCATAAACTATCATAAGATAAACAATAATTGCAAAAAAAGTTATCCATACATATTTAGTAATTGGGCCAAGAAATTGACCAGAAATACTAGTTGCAGCTTCACCCATAATAATAAATTCAAAAATTGTCCATCCAATTAATTGAATTACATTTAAAATTGAAGGAAGATAAGAACCTAAAAGACCAAATGATGGTCTTAAACTAACCATTGAAGTAACACCATAATTTATTCCAATAATACTTGCTAATGCTAATATAAAACTTCCGATTAAAGAACCTATTAACGATACTAGAAAAGCTTCTAAAATATTTAACCCAAATCCTCCATATTCAGGAGATAATGTAAGAAAAGCCCCTGCTTGAATTACTAAAAGTCCTATAGCTAAACTGAACCAAAGAATTGAAATATCAATAAATCTAAGAATTTTCATATTTTCCGGTACTGGTTCAATTCCCCATTCAGGAGGCAGCCTTATTTTAAAAAATTTATTTTTCATTTTTATTTTTTATTGTCAAAATAAATATATATAAGTCTTTTAATAAGTGACTTATATGAATCCGCCTGATGAAATAATGGTAAAAATTTTTCTTCCTAATATTAGAGGTTTAATAGCTCATAAACTTAGAGAAAAAAATTATAGCCAAGGTAAAATAGCGCAATTTCTTAGCGTGTCTCAAGCATCTGTAAGCTATATGTTTTCAAAAAATCAAGAATATTTTTATTCAAATCTTAAAAGGATTGGTTTAAATGACGATGAAATTAAAAATCTTATTGATTTAATAATTGAAGATTTTATTATAAGAAGCCCGATGGAAAGTTTTTATACTCTATATTCTTTTTGGAAGAATTTACTTTCTTCTGGAAGATTATGTGAATTTCATAAACGTATGTTTCCTACACTTGCTAATTGTGATGTATGTATTACACTTTTTAGAAAAGAAGAAATTGATAGTGAAAAACAAAGAGTATTAAAAGAAATAGAGAAAGCAGTTACATTAATAGAAAATGATCCTTATTTCCCTTTAATTATGCCTGAAGTAGCTGTAAACATTGTAATGGCTATAAGTAATGCTCAGACAAAATTTAATGTAGCTGCAATACCTGGAAGAATAGTTAGAATAAAAAATAAAGCTAAAGCTTTAATGAAGCCTGAGTTTGGTGCATCTAATCATATGGCTAAAGTTCTTCTTTTAGTAATGAGTTTTAATCCTTCTATTAAAGCTGCAATAAATATAAAATATGATTCTAAAATCGAGACTATAATAAAGAATATGGGTATGAAATATGCTTTTACTTCGATAAAACATAAATTTAATATCTTAGAAAAAGAAGATATAATATTAAATTCTATAGCTTCTCTACTAAAGAAAAGTAAATATTCTTATGATATTATTATTGATAAAGGTGGTTTTGGAATAGAACCTATAACATATATATTTGGTAAAGATGCAATGAGTGTAGCGAAAATCGCAATGGAAATAGCTAAAGAATATGCTAAAACATTTATTAATTCATCTTTTATTTAAATGAAGATAAGCTAAAAAGGAGAGTTTCTAATGAGTTTGAAGTGTACAATTTGTAAATCCTCTAAACCAGTTTTTAAAAGAGTTTATTCAGGAGAGATACTTTGTGAAAAATGTTTCTCAAAAACTTTTATTAAAAGAATTGTAAAAACCATCTCTCGCTATAATATGCTTCATTTTAATGATAAAATTGGTGTTGCAGTTTCTGGTGGAAAGGACAGCTTAACATTGCTCCATGTTTTTTATAAAATAGAAAAAAAATTTCCACACTCACAATTATTAGCTATAACAATTGACGAGGGTATAGAAGGATATAGAGAAGAGTCATTAAAGATAGTTATGGATACTTGTAAAAAACTTGGAATAAAACATATAATATCTTCTTTTAAAGAAGCATATGGTGCTTCTCTTGATGAAATGATTAAAATATCTCAAGAAAAGAATGTTTTTATTTCTCCATGCACATTATGCGGTATACTTAGGAGGCATTTACTTTTTCATATTGCAAAAAATCTTAATTTAGATGTACTAGCCACAGCACATACTTTAGACGATATTGTACAAACCTATTTTTTAAATGTTTTAAGGGGAGATGTAAATATTTTTATTAGAAAAGTGAGCAATGAAAAACCTAAACTTATAACTCCCTTCAGATTAACACCAGAAAAAGAAGTTGCATTTTATGCATATTTAAAGGGATATTATTTGCAAAGTACTCTTTGTAAATATGCTTATTCATCTGCTAGAAATTTTGTAAGAAATTTCTTAAATCGATATGAAACTAATTATCCAGGAACATTATTTACAGCTCTACACACTTTTGAAAAATTTGAGATAAGTGAAGAGAAAGAAAGTAAAAAAGAGAGATGCATTATCTGCGGAGAAAGAAGTAGTAGGAAAATATGCAGAGTATGTGAAATTTTATCTAAACTTGATTTGAAGCTTAAAATTTAGTAATGAAATGCTCTATTATAAAATTCTCCTTTTATTTGATACTAATTTTTAGTTAGTTATCTGAAAGAAATTAACTTTTAGTTATTTAAATTTATTCATCTTTATTAATTAGTATTATTTCAGCTGCAATTTTTGCAGTTTTTCCAACAACTTTTGCACATTTTTCATAAGCATTAATTTTAATGAATTCTTCAAATATCTTTTGGATTATTAAGATTAAAAGATCTTCCAAATAAAGTTCTTTGAATATCTCTACATTTAGTACTACCAAACTCTTCTTCAAATTTTTGGTAAAGTTTTATTGCAATTTTCATAGCTTTTTGATAATTGATTGAAGAAGTTGAAACTTCTAATTTTTCTCTACCATATGCTAAACCTATAGCCATTATTGCACTCATAATGCTCCACAAGTTTCTCCCATTCTTGCGACACCTCCAGCAAGAGCACTTGCTGCTTTAAATGCATCTTCATTACCTAAATGAAGATGTTCTTGAATGGCTTTTAATGTACATTGAGAACAACCATGATAAATTTTCTCATATTCATAAGCAGTTTTTTCTATTTTTTCCAGAATTTCAGAGATAGACATTTAAGAAATTCTTATTCTTAATCATTTATAAATATTTTTATTTAACTCTATAAGCGTATTATTTAATTTTATTTTTAAGATTATTTTGTTTCTCTTTAAACCATTTACAATATTTTTTTATAGAACATATATCACATTTGGGTTTTCTTTTTTGACATATATTTTTTCCATGAAGTACAAATATTATATTAACAATTTTTCTCATATTCATTGGGGTTAAAAATTCTAAAGCTTTTTTAATTTCATCATATTTAGCGTCTTCTTTTACTATTCCTAATCTTTTCGATATACAATCAACATGAGTATCTATAGCTATTTCTGGCTTTCCAAAACCATAAGATAGTACTATATCTGCTGTTTTATTTCCTACACCTGGCAAATTCATTAATTCTTCCCTACTATTTGGAACCTTTCCATTATATTTTTCTAAAAGAATATTACAAATTTTTTTAATTCTTTCTGCTTTTTGTTTATAAAAACCAACAGGTTTTATCAATTTTATTATTTCATTTGTATTTGCAATAGCTAGATCCCTTGCATTTTTAAATTTTGAAAATAAACGAGTATAAGCTTCATTTGTTATTTCATCTTTAGTTCTTTGACTTAGAATGCACCCAATAAGAACTTTAAATGGTTCTTCATATTCTATATGTAATGGAAGATTATATCTATATTCCTTTTTAAGTATTTTCAATACTTTTATAAATTTTTTCTTACTCCAATATTTTTTCATAATCCTAAATTAAAAAAGAATATTAATATAATATATTATTTAAGAAGTTCTGTTAATCTTCTTGCTCCTTCTTAATTTAATACTCTTATAATAAACCTATACACTTTTTTAAGAATCTTAAGATTTGCTTTTTAAAAGAAGAAATATCTACATAACACATATTAATTAAAGATATGATTAATAATGTAGAGTGAGTAAAAGTAAGGTAAGTAAAAATTTTAATGCTTGTAAGCTGTAAATTAATGACTTCATGAATAAGTAATAAATTAAGAAAGTGTTTTACTACTCTTATAAAAAAAGATTTAAATCTTTCAATACAATTATCTTACTTGAAGATTTTGAGAATGGAAAGTAACAAATTCTTAAAAAAGAGAGTTAAAGCAATAGAAGTAAAAAACCCAAAAACAATTTCTCAACTTCTTTCAGAAATGTCACAAACAGGATTTCAAGGAAGGAGATTAGGTGAAATAGTAGAAGTTTGGGAAGAAATGCTTAAAGATCCTGATGTTACAATTTTTATGGGCTACGCAGGATCTATGAGTACTACTGGGCAATGGAAAATTATTAATTGGTTAATAGAAAATCGTTTTATAGATGTATTAGTTTCTACTGGAGCAAATATTTCTGAAGATATTGTTGAAGCTATGGGTTACAGTTATTGGCAAGGGTCACATTTAGTTAATGATAAAGAATTATTAAAAGCTGGAATTAATCGTTACTATGATGTTTTTGGAAAAGAAGAAGATTATATGGAAATGACCGAGCTTATAGCAGAATTTTATATTTCTTCTCTTGAAGAAAATAAACCCTATTCTTCAAGAGAACTCTTATTTTTATTTGGAAAATGGTTGCTAAAAAGAGGGATAATGAGTATAGTAGCTACAGCTGCTAAGTATAAGATCCCGATCTTTTGTCCAGCGATAGTTGATTCACCTTATGGAGATGCTGGATTAATTGCTAAGAGTAAAGGATTTAATTTAATTATCGATAATATGAAAGATTATATAGAATTTATGGGTTTAGGAGAGAAAGTAAAAGATACTGGAGTAATTTATATTGGTGGGGGAGTACCAAAAGATTTTATCCAACTTTTTGCTGTAACTTCTAATCTTTTATATCTAGATAGAAAGATTCCTGGAAGAGAAGCAGAAGCTATATTTAGAACAAAAAATGGTAAGCTATTAGAAACTTATTATCCTCATAAATATGCGATCCAAATTACAACAGATCTTCCACAATGGGGTGGTTTATCTGGTTGTACTTTTGAAGAAGCTGTAAGTTGGGGTAAGAAATCATCAAAAGGAAAACATGTCCAGTGCATATGTGATGCGACTATAGCTTTACCTATTGTAGTTCATGCTTTAGCAGAAAGAGTTGATAAAAGAAAGAGATATCCAGATTTTTCATGGATGTTCGAAAATTTAGAATAACATTGTAAAAATTTTATTATAAATTAAAAATATCTTATTTTTTAGATAATGCTGCATTAGCCATTTCAAATAATACTTTTTCGGGATCTTTTGCTTTTACTACTCCACTTGCGAGTAATACTCCTTCTGTTCCTAAATCTATAGCCGCTCTCACATCCTCTCCTGTTGATATTCCTGCCCCACATAATATATGGGTCTTTTTATTTATTTTTCTTATTTCAGAAACTGTTCCAGATACTACTTCTGGTTTAGCTTTTGAAACTGGTATTCCTGTTCCTATTAATTCTGGAGGTTCAACAGCAATCATATCAGGATCAAGAACAGCTACTGCTTTACTTACCATTACATTATTTGTACATACGAGTGTTATTAAACTATTTTCTCTTGCTCTTAAAATTGCAGCTTCTATATCAGCTAGTTTCATTCTTTTTTCTGAATGGTTCAATAAAGTTCCAACAGCTCCTGAAGCTTTAATACTTTCAGCTGTAATAGATCCTGTATATGCTCCAGGTTCATATGGGTCCATGTGTTGAGCAAAAACAGGTATTTCGACTATATTTGCTATTTCAAATAAATCAATAAATTGAGGTGCAACTCCTATACAAACTCCTGTACTTTTACTAACATGCTCAGCTATTTTTGCAAGTCTAACGCCTTTTTCTCCAAGCGATTCACTATATGTTTTAAAATTAACAACTATTATTGGGTATTCCACTCTAGGCATTTAACCTCAACTCCATTAATCAATTATTTATTTTAGATATATTTAAATTCATTAAATTAAGAGTATATAAATATGTTTCTTTTTTAAATATATCGATTTCATAGGATGCATATGATAAATAATCAAATTGAGGAATTATTATTTAAAATTGAGGAAATTTTTTTAAAAGAAGAACAATTATTAGAAATTAATACTGAAAAAGCTGTAATTGTTGGTGATACGCATGGAGATTTAGAAACAACAATGAAAGTAATTAAAAATTTTCTAGAAAAAGGGGATGTTGTAATTTTTTTAGGAGATTATGTTGATAGAGGACCTTATCAAATAGAGAATATAAATTATCTTTTAGAAAAAAAGATTAATTTTCCAAATAAACTCTTCTTATTAAGAGGTAATCATGAAACCCCCTCGATGAATCTTTATTATGGTTTTTATTCAACAGTAATTTCAAAATACTCTATTGATATTTATAATCATTATGTTAAAGTTTTTTCTTTATTACCATATGCTGCTGTTATAAATAATAAAGTATTTTGTGTGCATGGAGGAATAGCTGAGGATTTAATAAATTTAGAACAAATAAAAAAAATTCCAAAAGGAGAAATTGATCCTTCTTTATCTTTAACGATTCAAATTTTATGGAATGACCCACAAGAAAATATTGAGGGATTTAAACCAAGTATTAGAGGTCCTGGAATAAAATTTTTTGGGGAGGATGTTTTTAAAAATTTCTTAAAAAGAAATAATTTAAAAATAATGATTAGAAGTCATGAACCACCTATTAAAGGATATAAGCTTCAGTTTAATAAAAAACTTTTAACAATTTTTAGTTGTAGATATTATGGAATAATTCCTAGAGTAGCGATATATCATTTCCCATTAAAATTTTCTATTATTAAAATCCCTTAAAGTTCTCTATTAAATTGGCAAATATTCTTTATATTTTAAATAACAATTAATTAAAAATTTCTAAATTTTTAAAATTAATGATTTCCTAAAATTATATTAGTTATTGCGGTCTAATCATTTATAATTCTTAAGTAAATAACGATTTTTATTTTAAAAATTAAAATTTAGTTTATTATAAAAAGAAAAATTTTTAAGAATAATAAACAAGAGAATAAAAAGGGAAAATGAGATGGTATCAAAATATATTATAGCTATAGGATTAATTGTAGGAATAGTTGTAGCTTTCGTAGTTGGAATTTATGCAAGCCCATTTATACTTCCAAAAAAAGAGCCCGAAGATGAAGTTTGGGCTAGAGTTGTAAAAAATGGAAAAATAGTAATAGGTAGTTCACCTGATTGGCCTCCTTATGAATATCTAGAAGGTGGAAAATTCACTGGTTTTGAAGTTGAATTAGCAGAGATGGTTGCTGAAAGATTAGGTCTTAAAGTAGAATGGAAAGCGATGGGTTTTGATTTAATAATACCAGAAATTGAGGCAAAAACAATAGACTTAGGAGTTAGTGGCTTTTCTGTTACTCCTGAAAGACTTGAGAAAGTACAATTTACCATGCCTCATAGTATAACAGAGGGGCAAGTAATAATGCTAAAAAGTAAAGCCACTGAACTAAAAATAACTAAACTTACATCTCTAGAGCAGTTAAAAGATTATAATTTAATATGTGGAGTTCAAGTAGGCACAACACAACAAGATGAATTGAAAGATTTAATAAATGCTGGAAAATTACCAGCTACTGCTATGAGAACATACGAGGATTATCTAGCTGCACTTGATGATATGAAAAGAGGTGCAATCCAATGTATTTATGCAGAATCTCCAATAACATCATGGTGGATGCTTGAAGCAGAAAAGAAAGGAGAAGAAGAAATGACTGTAATTTATAGAAGACCTTATTGGCCAGTAGCCTGGGTTGCAAATAAAGATTCTGATATTTTAGTTGCAAAAATAAATGGCGCACTTGCCGAATTAATAGCTGAAGGAAAGTTAGAAGAATTAAAAATTAAATGGCGTTGTACATAATTAAAGAAGAAGGTAAATGACTCCATTAGAAGAATTACTTTACATAATAGAAGGAGTGCCTATAACTCTTGCTATATCTATCCTCTCTTTTTTATTTGGACTTATCTTAGGAATACCTCTTGCTTTTCTAAGAGAGTATATGGGAAAATCTTTAAGAATATTAGTAGATTTGTATGAAAAAATTTTTAGAACAGTACCTGAATTAGTTCTCATGCTTTTCTTCTATCTTGGATTAGGATTAAGCCTTGGCATAGGTTTATTTAAAGATGCATTTTTTTCAGCAACTTTTGTTTTAGGATTAAGAAGTGGCGCGAATCAATCTCAAATTTTTAGAGGAGCAATAAGAGGAATAGGAGAAACTCAAATGTTGGTTGCTAGTTCATTAGGGCTTTCTAAATTGCAAGCCATATTTTATGTAATAATTCCTCAAACTTTCATTATTGCAACACCAGGTTTAGGTAGTGAATATGCACTTCTAGTAAAAGATTCTGCGTACTCATTCATTCTTGGAGTAATTGATATGATGAAAAAAGCAGATATTATAAGGAAAACAACTCTTGATATGGTTTTTCCATATATTGCAACAGCAATTTTATACATATTATTAACATTCCCAATAGCAACATATTTAGATAAGTGGGGAAGTAGAAAAAAGAAGCAATTAGGACTATAAAAGGAGAGAAAAATGAAGGAAATTGTTATGGAATGTAGAAATTTATGGAAAATTTATGGTGAAATAATTGCTGTAAAAGATGTATCTTTACAAATTCATGAGAGAGATATTAAAGTGATATTTGGGCCAAGTGGTTCAGGAAAAAGCACACTTTTAAGATGTTTAAGCATGTTAACTCCTCCAACTAAAGGCGAAGTTTTTCTTAGAGGAGAATGTCTTACAAAACCAGGAATAGACCTTAATAAAGCAAGAGCTAGAATAGGATTTGTTTTTCAACATATATGGCTTTTCCCTCATTTAACAGCTCTTGGAAATGTTGAATTAGCATTAAGACATGTATTAAAAATGCCGAAAAAAGAAGCTAGAGAAAAAGCTATGGAAGCTTTAAGAGTTGTGAAAATGGAAAAATGGGCAAATTATTATCCTGCTCAATTATCTGGAGGACAACAACAAAGAGTTGGAATAGCAAGAGCATTAGCAAAAAATCCAGATATAATACTGCTTGATGAACCTACATCAGCTCTTGATCCAGAATTAACAGGAGAAGTAATAGATACTTTAAGAAATTTAGCTGAACAAGGAACTACTATGCTTATAGTTACGCATGAGATGCCTTTTGCACGAGAAGTTGCAGATGAAATGATATTCTTTGATCAAGGAACAATAGTTGAAAGAGGGGCACCAGAACATTTCTTTACGAAACCATCTAGCGATAGAGCAAAAAAATTTATGGAAAGATTAATTAAAAAAACTGCAGAGGAATAAAAAATGTTTGAATTTTTAATAGAATACTCAAGTATGCTTATTGAGGGATTTATCACAACTATTGAAGTTACATTTTTTGGATCATTAGTTGGCCTTTTATTAGGAACTTTATTAGCAATAGGAGATTTATATGGAGGAAAAATTGTTTCAACATTAATAGGATTTTATGTTGAATTTTTCAGAGGTAGTCCAATAGTTGTTCAACTTTTTATATTCTATTTCAGTATTCCCAAAATGCTTAATGTCTATATCGATCCATTTACAGTAGGGTTAATAGTATTTGCACTCAATAGTGCGGCATACCAAAAAGGTTATATTAAAGGAGCCATGGAATCAATCTATAGAGATCAAATATTAGCTGCTTTATCTTTAGGGCTTACAAAAATGCAAATAATTCTTTATATCATTCTTCCACAAGCTTTAAGAATAGTTTTACCTGCATGGAGTAATGAATTTTGTTCTTTAGGTAAAAGTTCAGCAGCTTTATTAACAATAGGAGTTATGGATCTAACAAATGTTGGTAAAACTATAGCTGCTCATACATGGCGTGTTGTAGAAACTTACGCGATAATAGCTTTAATATATTTCATTTGGATTAGTATCGTAGTAAAAATTGTGGATATACTCTATGATAAAATAAAAATACCTGGAACTTCTGTATAAGTAGATATAGTTTTTATCGCATTATAAAATCATATTATTAAGATTTTATATTTAGGTTTTTTGGTTTAAAGATAATAAAAACAGATGCGATTAATTTTGAAAAAGAGGTAAAGTATAGTGTGATAAAAGAATTGTTAGCAAAAATTTTATCAATAGTATTTGCACCTCCAACATTTTCTTCGCTACTTGTTTTTATAGCTACCATCAATGAGAAGACAGTTTTTCCTAAAGTGCATACTTTTTTAATAGGTTTGATTGCTTTAACAATAGCACCATACCTTTCTGTGATTTTTATGGTAATTCTTAAAAAAGATAGTATAAGTGTTCCAGAGAGGAAGAATAGAACCTTCCATTTAATTTATGGTTTAATAAATTATTTTTTCTTTTTCATGCTATTTTCATTAATTGAAATAAAATTTTTAGCATTATTTTCTTTAACATATTTAATAAATACTTTTTTAATTATGGTTATAAATCAATACATGAAGCCAAGCATACATATTTCAGGTTGCATTGGTCCAATGATTTTACTTAATTATCTTTATAAAATAGAAGTTTATTATTTAATATTATTTTCATTTTTAATAGCTTGGGCTCGAATGTATCTAAAGAAGCATACTTCAAAAGAAGTAATAATAGCAGCTTTTATAACAATTATTGGAACAATAACATCTATTGTTCTATTTTATTAATATTGTATAATAAATTAAAAAATATTTATATATGTTTTTAATGCAAATAAACATGGATAATAATAAAGTAAACAAAATATTCGTTTTAATTGTTACTACATTAGGCTCCTTCCTTACAACTTTTATGAGTTCTTCTATTAATATCGCATTACCATCTATTGGGAAAGAGTTCTCAATTGATGCTATTTTATTGAGTTGGATCGCTACTTCATATCTTTTAACTATAACGATATTCCTTGTTCCTTTTGGAAGAATAGCAGATATGTATGGAAAAAAGAAAACCTTTATATATGGCATATTCATTTATTCAATATCATCTTTTTTTTCTGCTTTTTCTTTTTCTGCAATTTTGCTTATTATATTAAGAATTTTACAAGGAATTGGTGGGGCTATGATATTCAGTACTGTGATAGCAATCCTAAGTTTAGCATATCCTATTAACGAAAGAGGTAAAGCTTTAGGAATAAATATTGCTGCAACATATTTAGGTCTCTCTCTTGGACCATTTTTAGGAGGGTTTTTAATACAATATTTTGGTTGGAGAAGTATTTTTATTACAAACATGTTCTTAGGTTTAATAATTATTATTCTCACAATTTGGAAAATAAAAGGAGAATGGATTGAAATAAGAAAGGAGAAATTTGATTTTATTGGATCAATAATTTATAGCCTTGTGATTATTGCAATAATTTATGGTTTCTCTTTACTATCAACAATATTAGGAATATTGCTAGTTTTAATAGGTGTCATAGGGATTTTGATATTTATTAAGTGGGAAAAGAAAGTTACGTATCCTATTTTAAATATAAATTTATTTAAAAATAATATAGTTTTTACTTTTTCTAATATAGCAGCATTAATTAATTATAGTGCAACATTTGCAGTAAGCTTCCTTTTAAGTCTTTATTTACAATATATAAAAGGATTTGATCCTCAAAATGCAGGTTTAATTTTAGTATCTCAACCTATTGTGCAAGCTATTTTTTCTCCATTTGCTGGCAAACTTTCAGATAAAATTGAGCCACGTATAATTGCATCAATAGGAATGATGATAACTACTATTGGGCTTTATTCCTTAATTTTTTTAAATGAAAAAACATTTTTAGAATTCATTATAGCTAGTTTAATTCTTCTTGGTTTTGGTTTTGCTCTTTTTTCATCTCCTAATACTAATGCGATTATGAGTTCAGTTGAAAGAAAATTTTATGGAATTGCATCAGCAATACTTGCAACAATGCGATCAATTGGACAAACATTTAGTATGGGAATTTCTACATTAATATTTACAATATATATTGGAAATGTACAGATCACACAAGAATATTATCCATTTTTTCTAGAAAGCATAAAAGTAGTATTTACAATTTTTTCATTTCTTTGTTTCATAGGTATATTTGCATCATTTGCAAGAGGAAAACTTAGATAAAATATTTAAAGTTTTAGAAAAAAAGATAAATAATCGTATTCATTATAATTTATTATGCAATTTCAAATTAAAAAAACTTTATTATTTATTATAATAATATTAACTATATTATTAATAACATCTTTAATCGTTTTTTCAACATATCCTGGAAGATATCGAGGACCGCCCTATAGATTTTTTCCAAAGGATATAGCCCATTCATTTGGCTGGATCGGTGCAATATTATTAATGATTTCTGCTACTTATTCAGCATTAAAAAGAGGTTTTCCTAAAAGCATTAAACTTTGGTTAAGTGTACATTGCATGCCTGGTATTATATCTCTTATTTTTGCAGGAATACATATATTGAATAAATTAGAAAGAATAAAACCAGGTTATTTCTTAAGCTTCTTTACTTTTATTTTAATGACAGTTATAGTTGTAGGAGGAATATTGGGCAGATATGCTAAAATTAAAATAATAAAAGATTATTGGAGGGTTTTTCATATACCGTTAACCATTATATTTTATATAACATTATTTTTACATACATTGGAAAAAATTGGAATATTTTAGTAAAAAGAAAGCTTTTTATATTAGAATGATAATTTCTAAAACGGTGTTATATGTTTACACATTGTCCTGGAACTAAAACTTTTGCTTATCCTCAAATAATTATAAGATCCTGCCCAAATTGTGGAGAAGAAATAGAATTTTTTGAATATGAAACTCAAAGAAAATGTCCTAATTGTGGTAAAATGGTACATAGAGAAGCTTCTGAAGCATGTATAACATGGTGCCATTATGCTGAAAAATGTATTGATGATTTAGAAAAAAGAGGAATAATTGATAAAGAAAGAGCCAGCGAATTAAGAAAAATTATGAAAAAATAGATTAAAGAAGATAAATTTTTTATAGTTTCTTTAAATAATGATATTTTATGTGTGATATTTTAATTGCAACACCTAAAGCAACAAAAGAAAATATTATGATATTTGCAAAAAATAGTGATAGGGATCCAAATGAAGCTCAAATTTTAGATTTTATACCTAGGCAAAAACATAAGGAAAAGAAAGTTAAATTAACTTACGTCGAATTCCCTCAAGTAGAAGAAACATACGCTGTAATCTTATCTCGTCCTTGGTGGATGTATGGAGCAGAAATGGGAGCTAATGAATATGGCTTAGTTATTGGAAACACTGCAGTATTTACTAAAGAAAGAAAAGAGAGAATTGGAATTTTAGGGATGGATATTATAAGATTAGCTTTAGAAAGAACAAAAAATTCTGAAGAAGCTTTAGAATTTATAATTTCAATAATAGAAAAATATGGACAAGGTGGAAGTGGGAGTTACGAACATAAACTTTATTATCATAATTCTTTTATAATCGCTGATCCCAAAAATGCATGGGTATTAGAAACTGCTGGAAAAAATTGGGTTGCAAAAGAAATAAATGATATTTATACTATTTCAAATGCTTTAACTATTCAAAGAGATTGGGATTTAGCTTCTAAAAATATTGAGAAAATTAAGAAAGAAAATAAAAAATTTAATTTTACTAAATATTTCTCAGATAGATTTTATACTTATTTTTCTCATGGTAAAGATAGAAGGAATTATACATATAAGAAATTAGAAGAAAGAAAAGGAGAAATAACATTAGAATATATAATGGAAATATTATATTCTCACCAATTTAAAGATTTTAGTCCAGAAAAAGGTTCGATGAAAGATATATGCATGCATTATGGAGGTTTAACAAGACCTTCACAAACAGCTTCTTCACAAATATCTTTACTTAGTGAAGAATTTCAAGTTCATTATTTTACAGGAACATCGCTCCCATGTTTAAGTATATTTAAACCAATATATTTTAATGAATTCTTAGATTTAGGAGAGAAACCAATAAATAAGTATAATCCAAAAAATTATTGGTGGCGTTTTGAATTTTTTCATAGAAAATTTCAAACAAATTATAAAGCACATATCAATGATTTTCTAAAAGAGAAGAACAAATTGCAAATGAAAATAATAGAGAAAGAAGTTAAAAATAGAGAGAAATATTTAAAAGGAGAAGTTAATAAAAAGGAATTATTTAATTTGACTAAATGGGCTTTTAGTGAAGAAGAAGAGTTTTTAAAGAAATGGAATAGTATTATAAAAATTGGGAAATTACCTTTATTTTATAAAAGAAATTGGGATAATGTGAATGCAAAAGCTGGAATAATTTTTAAGTAATTAAATCATTAAAATTTTATTAATAAAATAT
>CAZHGP010000008.1:0-1676 GCA_964532175.1 uncultured Nitrososphaeria archaeon | reverse complement strand
TATTAATAAAATATAGATATTATTATTAGGATTAAAAAGTATATTATTAAAATTGAAGAAATTTCGATCATTTTTTCAGGATAGTCTTTTTTGAAAATTAATTTTATTGGAAATAATATTAAATTTGACACAATCTTGGGTAAAGGTAACATAAAGAATGACTTATTACGATATTCGATATAAATCTTGCCATAATTTTTAACCATTCTTTTTTCTTCATATAAAGCTAAGCCTAAAATAATGAAAGTTACTATAAGCCAAAATATAGGTGGTGATGCAAAATACCCGCCTTTTGGAGGGTAAAAAACATATTTGTCATATATTAAAATTCCATAACTCCATATTAAGAAGCTTAAGTATTGCGGATGTCTTGAATATTTATAAATAAAAAAGTCTATAATCTTTAATCCCTTAAATTTAGCATAAAACCATGATGTACAACTTAAAAAGAATAAAATCGAACTTAAGTATACTAACAAATAAAAAAATGTATTATCAAAAATATATAAAGGAAAATCTTTAGCTAAATTCATGAAAATGAATCTTAACATATCATATGGCATATAGATAAAATCTCCTAATTCTAAAAAGTAAGATGCAGCATATATTTTCTCGGGCCATGATCCTGGAAATAATTCTATTATTGGAAGCCATAAAATTCTTATTATACCTATACCAGTGAGGAAGAACATTACTGATGCAAAATAACTAAATGTTGGAAGATACAATACAAAAGAGCCTAAAAATGATAATTGACTTTTTTTAAGAATAAAACCAATTATTATTAAAAATATAGTAGCTATAAAACAAGCATAACTAATTGGCCTAATAGAATTTATAAATTTTTCAGCTTCATTCCATTGAAAGCCATAATCAGGAAAAACATCTAATAAAAATTTATTTATAAGATGGGGTAATTCGATCGTAGAATATAATAATGTTATCGTAAATATTGCAGAGAATATTATGGATAACAATATTAACGATTTTGTATTCATACTCATTGTTTTAAATATAAATTGTCTATTATTTAAACTTAATTTAGATAGTTGAAATATATACTTCATATTTTCCATATAGATTTATTATAATCCATTTCTTTGATTTTAAAGAATTCTAAAAGGATTGTTTATAAAAAACAGATCGAGAAAATTGATCATATAAATCTTTAAGAATTTTTTGATGAGTAATAAATACTAATGTTAATTTAATTTAAACTATACTACTATTAATAAGGAAAGCATATATAAATTTTTTATGATATTTGCTTATTCTATTGAAAAAATGCAGGGGGTGGGATTTGAACCCACGAAGGCCTACGCCAGCAGGTCTTAAGCCTAGGCATTAGGGCTTAAACTGCTGCCCCCTCTAGCCATTTATTAGTATTGACCAGACTAGGGAACCCCTGCATTTCTCAAAACTTTTTTATTATTTTACAACCATATATATTTTAAAAGAAAAAAATTATTTTATTTAATAAAAAATCATTTAGTTTGCTTTGGAAAGTATATAGCTTTACTTGTAATTTCTAAAGAGCAAGCATTATGAGTTGAGCAAAAATTTTGACATGCTTCAGCATTTTCTTTATTTTCATAACCAAGTCCACAAAATTCGCATATGAATATTTCTTTTCCATTTTTCTTAATCTTTTTAACCATAATCATTATTTTAAAAAA
>CAZHGP010000007.1:0-45737 GCA_964532175.1 uncultured Nitrososphaeria archaeon | reverse complement strand
TTGATACAATGTCAGCAGGTCCAAGAACTTCGCCTTTTAAAAGCATTGGATATCTTGCTCTCGTATAATATTCTGAAAGATATTCAAGTGCATCTACTATTTTTAAGAAATCATTATTCCATTCATTTTCAAATACTTCACTAAAAATAGTTACTAATTCTGGACCATGATTATATACTATCCTTTTTTTAACTTCAAGCATAGCTTTAACTCCTTTTTCAATACATTGTTGAGTATAGAAAATAGCTTGTGGATAATCATTTATATTTAAAGCTCTTTCAGCACGTTCAAGATCTTTTAAAGATTCTTCAAAATATTTCTTAGCAAATTTTATAAATATAGACATTCTAATACTCTCTTTTTATCGAAAAGATTTAATAATCAATAGTTTTACCACTATTTAAATCCTCATTTAAGAACTATATAAATTTTATTTATTTTTAAAAAGATTATATAATACATGGAAAAAATAAAATTTAAGTATTTTGAAAAATTAAAATAGAATGAATTTATTGAAAGTGATCATTATGTATGGGACAAGGTTTGGACCTGCTGGTTTTCCAATAAATTATAAAGGTCCCTCGATAGAAGCTCCATTCTATTTGCGTGATGAAGGTTTAAATGCTTTAGAATATCAAGCTACAAGAGGTATTAAAATAAGTAAAAAAGATGCTGAGAAACTTGGATTGAATGCAAAAGAATGTGATGTATGGCTAACTTTACATGCCCCTTACTTCATTAATTTTGGTGGAGAAAGAAAGGTTATTACAGCAAGTAAACAAAGATTAATAAAAAGTTTTAAAGCTGCAAAATGGATGAATGCTCATCAAGTTGTTTTTCATCCAGGATATTATGGTAAAGATACTGAAGAAGCTTTTAAAAAATGCATTAAAGCTTTGAATGAAGTTTCTGAAAAAATTGACTCATTAGGAATTAAAGATATTTACTTAGGTCCTGAAACAACAGGTAAAAAAACTCAAATAGGTACTCTTGAAGAGATTATAGAAATATGTGAAAAAATTGAAAGAACCAGACCAACAATAGATTTTGCTCATATTCATGCTAGAAGTAATGGTGGAATAAAAAGTAAAGATGATTATATAAAAATAATAGATTTGATTGAAAAAAGGTTAGGATCAAAAATTGTGAAAGAACTTCATTGTCATTTTACTTATGTAGAATTTACTGATAAAGGTGAGAAAAAACATCATACACTTTCAGAAAAAGATTATGGTCCAAATTTTCAATGGTTAGCAGAAGTAATTGTTGAACAAGGTTTAAATCCAGTAATTATAAGTGAAAGCCCCATATTAGATTTAGATTCAATAGAAATGAAGAAAATATATCTATCAATAATTGAAAGTAAAAAATAAATTAATTTTTTCCAGAAATAAATTCCTCAACTAATTTTCTTGCAATATCATCTGGATATTGTATTGGTGGAGACTTCATAAAATATGCCGATGGTCCTATTAATGGTCCTGCCAATCCTCTATCTAAACCTATTTTTGCACATCTAATAGCATCAACAACTATCCCTGCAGAATTATAAGCATCCCATACTTCGAGTTTTAATTCTATATTTAATGGTACTCCACCAAATGCCTCTCCTTCTAAACGTATATAAGCCCATTTCCTATTTTCTAACCAAGCAACATAATCGCTTGGTCCTATGTGAATATTTTTTTCTCCAATATCATAATTTAATAAACTTGTTATAGCTTGAGTTTTAGAAATTTTCTTAGAAACTAACCTTTCTCTTTCTAGCATATTATAAAAATCCATGTCTCCTCCTACATTTAATTGCATTGTTCTTAAAATCTTTACCCCTCTATCTAATAAAAGCTTTGTTAAAACTCTATGAACAATAGTAGCTCCTACTTGAGATTTTACATCATCTCCAATTATTGGTACTCCTTTATTTTTAAAAATTTTTTGCCATTTCGGATTACTAGCTATGAAAACTGGAATACAATTTATAAATGCACATTTTGCTTCAAGAGCTTGATTTACATAATATTCCGTAGCTTTTTCACTTCCTACTGGTAAGTAATTTATTACAATTTCTGCTTTTTCTTCTTTAAGTATATCTGATACTTCTGTATATTCTAAATCGGTTTTTTTAATAACTTGTGAAAGATATTTTCCTAAGCTATCATGAACAATACCGGGTTTAACAATTACATTTAATTTTGGCACATCTATAATTTTATAAGTATTATTTGGTGGAGCAAATATTGCTTCACTTAAATCTTTACCTACTTTATTTTTATCTATATCAAATGCTGCTACAAATTCTATATCTCCTATATGATATTCTCCAAGTTTAACATGCATTAAGCCTGGAATATTTTCTTTTTCATCGACATTCTTATAATAATATACTCCCTGAATAAGAGCTGAAGCACAATTTCCAACTCCTATAATTGCAACTCTAATTTTCCTACCCATTTTTCTTCATATTTTATATGTATAAAATAATATTTATATTTTATAATTATAAAATAATTTTTGATCGTAAATGGCTTTAAAACGCTTAAGAGAAAAAACTACGAAAGATGTTTTATGGATATATATTCTAAGTTTATTAAAAGAAAAAGACATGTATGCTTATGAAATAAGAGATGAAATTTATAGAAAATTTGGATTTAAACCTGCAAGAATAACTTCTTATGTAGTTTTATATAGATTAGAAAAAGAAGGTTTTGTAAATTCTTATTGGAAAGGAGATAGAAAATATTATAGTATAAATTTAAAAGGTAAAAAACTTTTAGATGAAGGGATTAAGTATTTAAAAGGGATTGTAGAAAAAATATCAGGAAAACCATTTAATTAAAAAAATAAATAAAAAATCATTTTTTACTTTTAATTAATTCTTTTAATTTTTCAATATTTTCTATATGTTTAGATCTTCTTCTAAAATCAATATATATACCCATTTTCCTTGCTTCATCTAGTTTTATTCCTGCCTCTTTCAATTCATTTATTGAAAAACCCCTTCCAATTCTCTTTTTTCTTTTTCCAAAAATATCTCTCGTTACTACTATTGGTTTTATTTCATTATTTTTAAGCATATCTTTTTTTAAAAAAAGGTAATTTTTATATTTTATCATCAGCTATATGCTATAATTCGATAATTTTCATTGCATCACCATATTTTTGTTCAAATTCACGCATTTTATTTACAATTACTTCATAAATCCTTCTAAGTTCTTTTACTGGATCTGGATGAAAATCTACTCTTATATTATGATACCATTTAGGTTCTTTACTTGCTATTAATAAAGCTGCAGATTCTTTTCCTCTTTTATCTCCTCCTGCTGCTTGTCCTGCTTCAAGAGCTTTAAGTAATCTTTCTTCTAATGGCTCATTATAAGAAGCTTCTAATGATTTATACATTTCTTTTACTACTTCTTCTCCTGAAAGCATATTCCCTGCTACAACAAAATCTTTTCCAATTGAATGTCCATACCATCCATCACACTTTTCACCTGAAAAAGCAAAAGTTCTTTCATTATCTATTCCTATTACTTGTCTATAATCTCTATATTTATCTTCTTCTAAAAGAGCTTTAAGAGCAGTATCTACATGTAGCCCTTGCTTCATTAATTGTATCCCCCTCCTTCCCAAATTAACATTAACAAATGATTGTGTTGCTATTGCTCCTACATTTGCTTCAGCAAATGGGCATAATGCTCCAACAGCAGGTGCAGCTGTTGCAACAGCTACTCCAAATGCTCCATTTTTACCTCTTACAACCATTGAAAAAGTTTTTACAGGAGAAAAAATTTTTTCCATATCTATCACTCTATATTTTTAAAATAAAAAATTTATTTAAGCTTTATTATTCTTTGGCAAAAATATTTATTTTTAAAAGTAAATTAATAAATAAAAACCGAAAATTTTAAATATCTCAAATTAAATTTTTTGAAAATAAAAAGGAGGCAAAAAAAGAAGGAAAAAGGGGGTGAATATCTTTCCTCAAAAATTTAAACTATTAGCTGCTGTTATAGCTATCGTTATAGTTATAGCAATAGCCTTTTCATGGTTATACTTTTTCCAAGCGCCTCCACAAAAACCAACAGAAACAACTTCGATTATTACAACTCCTACTAAAACAGAAACACCAGGAAAATATGGTGGAGAATTAGTCGTAGCTAATATAGCTGACGTTCTTAGAATGGATCCAATGCTTGTAACAGACGTTCCAACATATACAGTTATTTATCAAATATTTGATTTTCTAGTGAAATATAATTATGAAACAAAACAATATGAACCCGCATTAGCTATTTCATGGGAAGCTTCAGAAGATGCTAAAACATGGACTTTTAAGTTAAGAAAAGGTGTGAAATTTCATGATGGAACTCCATTTAATGCAGAAGCAGTAAAATTTACTATAGATAGAGTTTTAGACCCTCAAAGCAAATCTCCATTATCACAAGATTTTAGAGATAATATAGAAAGTGTAGAAGTTGTTGATGAATATACAGTAGTTTTCCATTTAAAAAATCCATTAGCATCATTCCTAGATAGAATCATAAGAAGTCAAGGAGCAATGATAGTAAGTCCAACAGCAGTTAAAAAATATGGAGATGCGTTTTCAAATAATCCTATTGGAACAGGGCCTTTTATGTTTAAAGAATGGATTCCTGGAGAAAGAGTAGTTTTAGTTAAAAATCCAGACTATTGGGGAGGAGCACCTATAATAGATACTTTAATATATAAACCAATGCCTGAAAGCGCAGCTCAAGTAGCAGCTTTACAAGCAGGTCAAGTAGATGTAATACTTTCTATACCTAAGGAATCTATTGAAATATTAGAAAAAGATCCTAATATAAAAGTTTACAAATCTCCAGGGTACACAACATTTGGCATTGTATTTAATCATAAAAGTGAATTTTTCATGGATAAACGCGTTAGACAAGCATTAAATTATGCAATCGATAAAGATGAAATAGTTAATTCACTCTTTAAAGAAATAGGTGTAAGAATATATTCTCCATTGCCTTTAGCATCTTGGGCATATACTGAAGATGTTAATAAATTTGAATATAATCCTGAAAAAGCTAAAGCTCTTTTAGAAGAAGCTGGATGGAAACCAGGTCCAGATGGTATACTTGAAAAAGATGGTAAAAAATTCTCATTTGTATGCATAACTCAAGAAGGTAAAGAAGCTGAAGATCTTGTAACAGCCGTACAAAGCTATCTTAAAAAAATAGGAGTAGATATGAAAATTCAAATATTTGAATATGGAACATGGGTCGATATGCTTGTAACTCATCAATTTGATGCAGCATACATTTGGTGGGCAGCTGCTGCTGGAGATCCAGATCATTATTTCCCATTCTTATTCTATTCAACTGGTTGGGCTAATTGTGGCTTATATAATAATAGCAAAGTAGATGAACTTATTATAAAAGTATCTCAAACTCCTTCTTTTGAAGAAAGAAAGAAATTAGCAGCAGAGGCTCAGAGATTAATTGTTGACGATGTAGCATGGATTCATTTCTATAGCAAATATACAACAGTAGCTATGAAGAAAATAATAGGAGGCTATTATGTTGCAAGTCCTGCGGAAGGAGAAATAGACTTCTATAAAGTGTACTTTACTTCACCTAAAAGGTGAGTTAAAGGGTGACAATTTTAAGGTACACCCTTAAACGCCTTCTTTATTTTTTTCCAATTATTTTAATGGTTAGCTTTTTAGTATTTATAATGATTAGGCTTATTCCAGGAGATCCAGCTAGAACTATAGCTGGAATTATGGCTAGTGAAGAGGATGTTGAAAGAATACGTATTCAACTTGGTTTAAAAGAACCTATTCATATTCAATTTATTAAATGGATTTCAAATATCCTTAAAGGAGATTTAGGTATCTCAATAAGAACAAATAGACCTGTAACTCTTGAAATATTTTCACGCTTACCAAATACAATAGAGTTAACTATTGTAGGTTTATTTATTGCAATAATCATAGGCATTCCAATAGGAATAATTGCAGCTATTAAAAGAGGGGAACTATCAGATACATTACTTTCAATTTTTGCACTTTCTGGGGTTTCCATTCCAGTTTTTTGGATGGGTTTAGTATTGATTTATGTTTTCTCTTTAAGCTTAGGAATTTTACCAGTTGGTGAAAGAGGCGGGCCATTATGGACAATTGAAGGATTATCTCATATAATACTTCCTTCAATAACTATAGCAGCTCCATCAGCAGGAGTTTTTGCTAGAATTACAAGATCTAGTATGATTGAAGTATTAGAGCAAGAATATATTAGAACAGCTAAAGCAAAAGGACTTAAAATGAATATAATAATTTTTAGACATTGCATTAGAAATGTTCTTGTTCAATTAATAACAATAATTGGAATGCAATTTGGTTATTTACTAGGTGGAGCTATAGTAACGGAAACAGTTTTTGCTTGGCCAGGCATTGGTAGACTTTTAGTAGATGCTATAATTTCAAGAGATTATCCATTAGTCCAAGGAATAGTATTAGTTTATTCAATATTATTTATATCAATTAATTTATTCATTGATTTAATTTATGGAATTATAGACCCAAGAATTAGGTATGAATAACTAGTGAGTAAAAATGTTCAATATAACAAGCCTATCTACAAAATTAACAGATTATTTTTTTGCATTAAGAGACCTTTGGAATGTTTTAAAAAGGAAGAGAAGTTCTAAGATAGGTTTATCTATAGTTGGATTCTTATCAATAATCGCTTTATTTGCTCCAATAATTGCTCCATACGATCCTAATGAACAATTACTTGGAAAAGCTTTGCTCCCTCCATCTTTAGAACATCCAATGGGAACTGATCATCTTGGTAGAGATATTTTTAGTAGAGTAGTTTATGGCTCTCGTATATCCCTTACTGTAGGCTTATTAGTTATATTTATTGGTTTACTTTTTGGAGTTCCATTAGGATTGATTGCTGGATATTATGGCGGTTGGAAAGATAATTTAATAATGAGAATAGTAGATATTTTATTTGCTCTTCCAGATTTCTTATTAGCACTTTTTGTAGTTTCAATAATAGGTAGAGGATTGGAAAATGCTATACTTGCTGTAGGAATATTCTCTATACCCATATATGCAAGGCTTGTAAGAGGTTCTGTTCTTTATATTAGAGAACTTGAATTTATTGAAGGTGCAAAAGCTTTAGGATTAAATAGTTTTAGAATAATCTTTAAGCACATTCTACCTAATGTTTTGCCACCAATAATAGTTTTATCAACTTTACAAATTGCAGATGCTATATTAGTAGCTTCAGCTCTTAGCTTCCTTGGGCTTGGTGCACAACCGCCTACTCCAGAATGGGGTGCAATGGTAAGTACTGGAAGACATTATTTAAGAACAGCTCCTTGGGTATCTGTTTTTCCTGGAATGGCCATATTCTTAGCAGTAATTGGATTAAATCTACTTGGTGATGGTTTAAGAGAAGCTCTTGATCCAAGATTAAGGAGGCTAACTTAAATGCAAGAATTGCTTAAAATATTAAATTTAAAAGTTTACTTTGAAACTGACGAAGGAGAAGTTAAAGCGGTTGATGGAATAGATTTAGAAATTAATGAAGGAGAAACTCTTGGTCTTGTAGGAGAAAGTGGATGTGGAAAAACAACTACTGGATTAGCTATAATGAAGCTTCTTCCTAAAAATAGTAAAATTAATGGAAAAATACTTTTTCTCAATGAAGATTTATTATCCAAAAGTGAGGAAGAAATGAATAAAATAAGAGGAAATAAAATATCGATGATTTTTCAAAATCCAAATACTTCATTAAATCCATTAATGAATATTGGTTTTCAAATAGCTGAGGTTTTAATATTTCATAAAAATATGTCTAAAAAAGATGCTTATAAAGAAGCTACTAGATTGCTTGAAATTGTTGGAATGCCAGAACCTGAGAAAACTCTAAGAAAATACCCTCATGAACTTAGTGGAGGAATGAAACAAAGAGTTGTGATAGCAATGGCTTTAGCTTGTAAACCTAAACTTGTAATTGCAGATGAACCTACAACTGCTGTTGATGTTACAATTCAAGCTCAAATACTTGAATTAATGAGGGAATTACAAAAACAATTCAATATTTCAATATTATTAATAAGTCATGATTTTGGAGTGATAGCTGAAATGTGCGATAAAGTTGCCGTAATGTATGCAGGAAAAATAGTTGAGAAAGGTTCAATAAAACAAATTTTTAAAAATCCTAAGCATCCATATACGATAGGTTTACTCAAAGCATTGCCTAAACGCAATGTTGATTGGCTTGCAACAATTCCTGGAATAGTGCCCAGCTTAATAAATCCCCCCAAAGGATGTAGGTTTAGTAATAGATGTGAATTTGTAATGGATAAATGTATTGAAAATAATCCTGAATTATTAGAAATTGAAGAGGGGCATTTAGTCGCATGTCATTTAATAAATATGAAATAATTAATAATAATTTTCTTTTAAAAATCATTAATTTAAAAAAATACTTTTTTATAAGAACTGGTATTTTTAGAAAGAAAAGCGTTAAAGCTGTAGATGGTGTAAGCTTAGATATTAGAAATGGCGAAACTCTTGGTCTTGTAGGAGAAAGTGGTAGTGGAAAAACTACATTAGGAAGATGTATACTTAGATTAATCGAGCCAGATTCTGGACAAATACTTTATAAAGGAACAGATATTACAAAGTTAAACAATATGTCAAGTTTTAGAAGGAAAATGCAAATTGTTTTTCAAAATCCTACAGCTTCTCTTAATCCAAGAATGAGAATAGGTGAAATAATTAGTGAGGGAATAGAATTTTATAAAATTTGTGATAAAAATGAAGTAATTAATCGTGTGTTAAATCTATTGGAAATGGTTGGATTGAAAGCTGAACATATTAATAGGTACCCTCATGAATTGAGTGATGGACAAAAACAAAGAGTAGCTATTGCAAGAGCATTATCCGTAGAACCAGAATTCATCGTTTTAGATGAACCTACTTCAGCTCTTGATTTATCTATTCAAGCTCAAATATTAAACTTATTTAAAAAATTAAAGATGGATTTTAAATTAACATATTTATTCATAACACATAATCTTAGTATTGTAGATTTTATGTGTGATAGAGTTGCTGTAATGTATCTTGGTAAAATATTTGAAGTAGGTCCTACTAATAAAATTTTAGATAATCCAGCTCATCCATATACTTATATGCTTTTATCTTCTATACCAAGCACTGACCCTGATTTAAGAAAAGTTAAGAAAATAGTAAAAGGTGAAGCTTATATTCCATTAGATTTTAAAGGATGTAAATTTTATAATCGTTGTTCTTATGCAAAAGAAAAATGTCTTGAAATAGAGCCAATTTTAAATCCATTAGATTCTAATAATAGACTTGTAGCGTGTCATTTCCCATTAGTCTAATAATAATTTTTAAAATTAATAGAGCGACAAAACATTTATAGCAGCATCTATTTCTTCTTTAGATGAAAAACCAGGAATAATTGTAGAAACTTCTTCATAATTTAAAATAAATGATAATGCTTTTTTAGCAGAAGAATATAAATCTCCGCTTAATAATTTCTTCATTTCTATACTTCTTTCATTTAAAGAGCCTCCAAAAGGTTTCATTATAATTAGCCCTATATTCATTTCTTTTATTAAAGGAAATATTTTTTCTGCATTTCTATTAACTAAATTGAATGGAGCCATTACTGTATCAAATTCATTTGTTTTTAATGCTTTACAAAGTATTTCTGGATTATGACTTGATATTCCTATAAAATCTATTATTCCTTTCCTTTTAGCTTCTTTTAAAGCTGATAATGATCCATTTTTAGAAATGGCTTTTTTAAGAGTATCTTCATCGTCTATTCCATGTAATTGAACTAAATCTATTCTATCAGTTTTTAATTTTGATAAGCTTATTTCTAATCCTTTTTTTGCAGCTTCTTCTTTTGTTTTATGATGAGTTTTTGTAGCTATAATACATTTTTCTCTAACATCTTTCAATGCAATACCTATTTTTTCTTCACTATCACCATATGCTCTAGCAGTATCAAAAAAATTTATTCCTTTATTAAATGCGTATCTAATGACTTCTATAGCTTCATTTAATGGTAAATAAGATATAGGTATCCCACCAAATCCTATAATTGAAACTTCTAAATTCGTAGAACCTAATTTTCTTTTCATCATATTTTTAAAAAATTTAAATATTAATCAATATAAATATTCTAAGAATAATCTCTTTAATTGCTAAATTAAGAAAATAATATAAATCATATTTATTATTATAATTGATAAAAAATGGGATGGTGAAAGATTGGTAAAAAGAATTAAAAAAGTAAGCTTTGAAGAGCTATCTTCTATTAGAAATTGTACATTTGGGCCATTGAATGAACCTATAGCGATAGTTAAACCCGGTGAAATTATTGAGATAGAAACATGGGATTGTTTTACAAATGTGGTTAAACCAGGTCAAACATTAGAAGATGTTTTTAAGAAAAATATTCCACTTTATGAAAACCCAATTACAGGTCCTATATATATTGAAGGAGCCGATGTTGGAGATACGCTTGTTGTTGAAATAATCGATATTAAACTTCCGGAGATTGGTGTGACTGCGGTTGTACCAGGATTTGGAGGATTGGAAGGTTGGCTTAAAACTTCCCCACCTCTTACAAAATTTTCTGAGATAAAAAATGGTAAAGTAATATATAAAATGAATGATGGGAGAAAAATAGAAATCGAAGCAAGACCATTCATAGGAACTATTGGTGTTGCACCATTGAATGAAACAATTCTTACAATTACTCCTGGTAAGCATGGTGGAAATATGGATGTAGCAGATGTATGTCCAGGAAATAAAATTTATTTTCCAATTGCTGTAAAAGGTGCATTATTTGGATTAGGGGATGTTCATGCTGTTCAAGGGGATGGAGAAATTTGTGGAACAGCTATAGAAGTTCCAGCTATAGTAACTTTAAAATTTGATTTGATAAAGAATAAAAAAATTGATTGGCCTCGTATAGAATCTTCTGAAGAAATTATGACTGTTTGTAGTGCAAAGCCATTAGAAGATGCTGTAAGACTTTCAATGCTTGAATTAATTAAATGGCTAGAAGAAGATTATGGATTTGAAAGATATGATGCATACATGTTTCTAAGCATATCAGCAAAAATTCAAGTTGCTCAAATTGTTGATCCATTATTTACTATTGTTGCAAAACTTCCAAAAAAATTTTTACCAAAATAAATTCTATTAAATATAAAATTGAGGGATTTGATTGGAATATCTTAAGGAAAAAGATAAAGACAATATTATTCTTAAAGATTCTATTAGAATAATTGAAGAAGGGAATAAAAATAATATAACTCTTAGGCTTCTAGGAGCGATAGCTGTGAGAATTCATACTTATGAATATGAAGATCTTTATATAAAGCTTAATAGGCTTGGAAAAGAGGGAGAAACTCTTACTGATATAGACATTATTGCTTATAGTAAAGAAGCTTCTAAAGTTCGAAAAATTATGGAAAATGTATTAGGCTTTCAAATTCCTGGATATTTTTTACTTATGCATGGAAAAGATAGACTTCTATATTATCATCCAAAAGGGTTATATCATGTAGACATCTTTTTCGATAAACTTCAATTTAGTCATGATATTTTTTTCGGCTCTGATCCTAATAAAGGTAGATTAAAATTAGATTATCCTACAATCCCTCTTGCAGAACTTCTTTTAGAAAAACTTCAAATTCATGAAATAAATGAAAAGGATATTAAAGATGTAATAGTATTACTTAGAGCTCATGAAATAGGCTGTATCGATGAAAAAGAATTAATAAATGCTAAATATCTAGCTAAAGTTTTATCTGATGATTGGGGATTTTGGTACGATGTAAAAATTAATCTTGAAAAAATTAAGAAATTTGCAAAAGATTATCATACAAATGGTTTATTAAAAAAAGAAGATTTAGAAGATGTAAATGAGAAAATAAATAAAATAATAGAGTTTATTGATATTGAACCAAAAACTAAAAATTGGAATAAAAGAGCAAAAATTGGCACAAGCAAGAAATGGTGGAGAGATGTTGAAGATGTAGTACGCTAATTTTAAAATTAACCTGCTGTAAACATGAAATCTTTTATTTTGCCATTAGATATTTGTATTAAAACTCCTCTAAGTATTCTTTCTAAATATTCGCTACCAGGATTTAAACATAGTGTTCTACCAAGTTTAAAGAAACCTTTTGATTCATGTATATGTCCATGCAAACCTAATAATGGTTGATATTTTAGAATTGCCTCACGAACTGCTATGCTTCCAACAGGTATCATTCTAATTCCACCACCTGGTTCTAGTTTTGGTCTCATTTCTTCATCAAGTTCTGGTGCAGAATCTATACCTGTTCCGTAAGGTGGAACATGAATATTGAATATTGATTTTTCAACATTTTTAAGATTTGATGCTAATTTTTCTATTTTCATAGACAATTCTTCTTCAGTAATATCTCTTGGGCATCTCCATGGTGTAATATTTGAATATCCAAGACTAATCATTTCTAATTCTTGATCTATTTCAACGACTTTTTCATTTGGATTAATAACACATTCAGATTCATTAAGAATTTCATCAATAGAGAAACTATCATCATTCCCAGGTGAAATATAGCATTTTATTCCTGTTCCTTTTAAGCGTTCATCAGCAATCTTCATCCATCTTCTTAATGAATCTTTCATTAAATTATTAAATAATTCATTCATTCTTTCTTGATTTTTAGAAAGCTCTTCCCATTCTGATATTTTTGTAACATAAGGATACGAACCTATTGACCTAATTTTTTGTATTATTGTTTCTAATTTTTCATGAGAATCTATTTTCAAATATTCCCCTAAAAATCTACATGAAAAAGTACCATTAGCTTCTTCAATTATTGGAGTAATGGTTTTTCCAGTAATATCTCCTCCAAGTATTAATACATTTGCTTTATAAAATTTACCTGCATTAATAAATTTTTTAAAACATTCTTCAGAACCATGAATATCTGAAATAAAAAAAATAAGGGTTTTTGCCATTTTTTCTCCCCGCTTATTTTACTCTGGTGGTATTTCTTTAAATGATAATTCTAATGGAATTCCAGTTTTCCTATGATATATCGATGAAATGAAATATAGCGCTAAACCTAAGAAGAATAATCCGATCGTAAATGTTAATACACTTGGATCTATTGTTCCAATCATTGCTGGAGATAAACTTGCATATCCAAGCCATACTGATGGTATTATTGTTAAAGCTCCTAGAAGGGATAACCATGGGATTGGCCCTATTTTTGATCTTACTATTGCTGGTGCAGCTTCATATATATCTTTTCTACGATATGGGAATAATATTGCTGCGATTGCTGTAATTATTTGGAATACCATCCAACTGGCAACTATGTAAGCAAAATAACTAAGCAAAGGAGTCCAAAGCCATGCTGCTTGAAGAACTATAGCTACAATTGTTACGAATATTAATGCCATATATGGAGTATGATATCGCATATCAACTTTTGAAAGAGCAACAGGTACAACTCTATCAAATGCCCATGCAAAAACTAATCTGACACTTAATGCAATATATGTAAGTATTGCTCCTAAAACCATTGCCGACCAACCAATCATCATTATTGTATATAGAATTGGACTTGTAGAATATCTAAATAAGAACATAAAGAATGGATCGAATGGAAGCGTATATTTAGGAGAACCTATAGCATATAGATACGATAAAGCTCCAAGGAATAAACCGCCCATTCCTTCATATGCTGCTTGATATGCTAACCAATCAATAAAGCCAAATATAACGATTGCTCCAACTATAGCAATGAATTGAGCTTTATGTACTTCTTTAACTTCTCCTGATAGATATATAGAACAATGAAAACCAAGAAAATTAATATAAGTGAAGGCTAATCCTAAAAGTGTTGCTGTCATCGTAAATTCACCAGGATATCCTTCTTCTATTGCAGCTTTTATTACTTCATTATAATTCATACCTGATAGAGCATTAAAATTTTCTGCAAACTTAGCAGGTCCTGTTGTTAATAGGACTCCTGCATAAATAACTAAGCTTATAAGAACCAATATGAAGAAAAACCAGAGTACTTTTATTGTTGCTTTAGCTCCTCTAGATATGATAATTGCACATAGTATATAGAAAATAGCAGCAAAAATGAATGAGAATTCTGTTGTAGATACAAAAGCTGCAGCTTCTGTAAGTCCATTAACTTCAAGAATCGATGCTAATGCCCAATTAGTAAACCATGGGATATATGCTCCTGCAACACTTAATACTATCAAGAATAGATAAAAGTTTATCATAAAACCAAGCGAAGGATGAAGGATTCTACTAACCCATACATAGTCTCCACCAGAACGTGGCATAGCAACTGAGAATAATGCATAGAAAAGACCGACAAGTATGCTTATTGGAATTGCTAAGATCGCAGTTGTAGGTAAATGTACTCCAGGATAACAAACAGATGCCCAAACTCCATATACAAGAATGGCCATAGGAGCCATAACCATTATATTGAATACCATTGCATCCCATGCGGATATATTTCTAATGAGGCCTGAGGCTCTTCTTACAAAAACTTCTTTTCCCATTTTTTTATTCCCCTTAAATTTTTTTGAGATAGCTCATTTAAACTATATAAATTTTTCTTTTATTAAATTGCTTTTCTTATAAATAAAACATATTTCTTTAATAAATATAATATTTTCAAATTAATTATAAAAATTTATAAGAAAACTCTTTAAGAAATTATTTAAAATGTTGCCCATAAAGAATTTTGAATTTAGAACTCCGCAGAGAATTCTATATGGAATAGGATGTTATAAAAAAATAGCTGAATTAATTAAAGAAATGAAAAAAGAGAAAGTTTTGTTGGTTACAGGAAAAAAAGTTATCGAAACAAGTTATGTAAAGGAAATAATAAATTCTATTGAAAGCATGAATGTAAAAATAGAAATTTTTAATGAAATTCCAAAAGAACCAGAAATGGATTTTGTATATAATGGATTGAAAATATATGAAGAAAATAATTGTGAATTAATAATTGCTATTGGTGGTGGAAGTATAATAGATACTGCTAAAGGAATAGCTTTACTTGCTACTAATGGCGGCTCTTTAAGAGATTATGAAGGATTGGAAAAAATTCCTAAGCCACAAGCTCCATTAATAGCTGTTCCTACAACTGCTGGAACAGGAAGTGAAGTTACAAAATTTACAGTAATTACTGATACTGAAAGAAAAAGAAAAATGCTTATTGGAAGCGTAAATATTATTCCAAACATAGCCATCGTTGATCCTTTATTAACTATTTCAATGCCTCAAGATATAACTATGTCAACTGGTATGGATGCTTTAACTCATGCAATAGAAGCATACATATCTATTAAAGCTCAACCAATTACCGATTTGCTTGCAATTGAAGCAATTAAGCATATATCTAAATATTTAAGACGTGCATGGGCAAATGGTGAAGATATTGAAGCTAGAGATAAGGTTATGTTAGGTTCTCTTTTAGCAGGATTAGCATTTAGTAATTCTTCTGTAGCTTTAGTTCATGGAATGGCTCGTCCATTAGGAGCATACTTTAATATTCCTCATGGATTATCTAATGCTATTCTTCTTCCACATGTAATGGAATTTACATATATTAGCAATCCTGAAAAATTTATGAATATAGCTTTATGTATGAATGAAAAAATAGAAGGATTATCTATAATTGAAGCAGCTAAACTTTCAATCAATGCTGTTAAAAAACTTTGTAAAGATATTCAAGTACCATCTTTAAAAGATATTGGAATAAAAGAAGAAGAATTAAATAAACTTGCTCCAAAAATGGCTGAAGAAGCTATTGCAAGTGGAAGTCCAGCAAATAATCCTAGAAAAGCTAGTATTGAAGAAATTATTGAAATTTATAAAAAAGCTTATCATGGATTTTAAGTGATTAAAATGAAGCAATTATGGGCACCTTGGAGAATGTCTTATATATTAAGTAGAAAGCCTAGAGAATGCTTTTTTTGCAAAGCTTCTAAAGAAAAAAAGGATATGGAAAATTATGTTTTATATCGTGGAAAAAAATGCTTTATAATGCTAAATGCTTTCCCTTATAATAATGGACATTTAATGATTGCTCCTTATAATCATATTGAAGATATTGAGAAAGTAAGTAATGAAGAAATTGTTGAAATAATGAATTTATTGAAACTTTCAATAAGACTTTTAAATAGAACATTTAAACCACATGGTTTTAATATAGGTTTTAATTTAGGTAAAATAGCTGGTGCTGGTGAAAGACATATACATATGCATGTAGTTCCAAGATGGATGGGAGATACAAATTTTATGCCAATAATAGCTAATACTAAAGTTATTTCAGATAGCTTAAAGCATACTTATCAAGAATTGATTAAAAATTTAAAGTATGTTACTTAAGCATCTTAATAAATTTGAAAAATTTTAAATATTCTTAATTTTTATTAAAATAATCAATATGTGAGCGCAATGTTTTCAAATAGATTCTTTATTACAGGAATTTTTTTAATGATAATATTTTTCTTTATTTTCTATAATTTTGGTTCTTTAGGATATTTAAATAGTATGATAGCTGCATATGGGATGATATGGTCTTTAGTATTTTTAATAGTTATGCTTGCGATATTAATTTTAAGAACACCTATCAGATTAGAAAAATTAAAAAAGATTAAAATAAAAAATACTCTTCTTTTAAAAGAAATATTTATAATCTAAAAATTAGATATGAATATCGAATGGTAAAAGAATTTTTTTCATATAATAAAGAAGTTGTTAAAGAAGCATATCTTTATGAAAAAATTAAGAATAATAAAGTTAGATGCCTTTCTTGTGAACGTAAATGCATTATAAATAATAATCAATATGGTTTTTGCCATACAAAAATAAATTTTTCAGGAAAATTATATACTATTGTTTATGGAGATATAAGTGCTATTGAAAGTAGACCAATAGAAATAAAGCCATTCTTTCATTATTGGCCAGGATCAACTGCTTTAACTTTTTCAACATGGAGTTGTAATTTTAATTGTTTATGGTGTCAAAACTATCATTTATCAAAAAATTTTCCAAATCCTTTAAAATCGAATTATATATCTCCTGAAGAAATGGTTAATATTGCAATAAAAAATAATGATGAAGGATTATGTGTTAGCTTTCAAGAACCTACTTTATTACTTGAATATTCAATAGATGTTTTTTCTATAGCTAAGAAAAATAATCTTTATTGTTGTTATGTAAGTAATGGATATATGACTTTAGAAGCATTAAAATTACTTAAAGATTCTGGAATGGATGGTTTAAAAATAGATGTTAAAGGAGATTATGAAACATATGAAAAATATTGTGGTGGAGTAAATCTTGATATTGTTTGGAGAAATGCAAGAGAAGCAAAGAAAATGGGAATACATATTGAAATAGTTAATTTGATCGTAACGAATGTAAATGATTCTGAAAATCAAATAAATGAATTGATTGAAAGACATTTAAAAGAAGTTGGTGAAGATACTCCTATACATTTCACAAGATATTATCCAGCTTATAAATTTCATAATCCTCCAACTAAAATTGAAATTCTTGAAAAAGCTAGAGATAAAGCTTTAAGAATGGGTATAAAATATGCTTATATTGGTAATGTTCCAGGCCATCCCTATGAAAATACTTATTGTCCAAATTGTGGTAAATGTGTAATAAAAAGATATGGTTATAAAGTTTTGAAATACGATTTAATAAATGGGAAATGTCCTAATTGTGGTTACAATATTCCAATATTTGGTAAATATTGTGAAAAATAATTTTATTTAATATTAATTATTGCTTTCTTTAATTCTCTAACATTTTTTATCCATTCTTGATCTTCTTCAGTCCATGGTAATGAAACAAGAGATAATCTGATTGCATTTACAGGTTCTCCATAAAATGCTTCGCCAGGTATTGTTACAATTCCATAATTATCTATAAGCATGGATGAAAATTTTTTACCATCCATTGGTGTTTTAACAATCACATATAATGCTCCAAATGCTCCATTACCAGGTAATAAAAGGTAATCTCCTAATTCTTCCATAAGAATTGTTAATCTATTTGCTAGAATATTACATGTCCATTTATGGGATATAGGATTATTTAAGAAACGTTTTAAAATTGCTGATCCAATTATAAATGAGGGTGTAGGACTGCTTAAACTTTCCATACCTATAATTGCTTCCATATTATTTATCCATTCTTCACATGAAAATGCCATTCCAAACCTTAATCCAGCAATTAAGCATGTTTTAGATAAACTTGATAATATACACATATATTCATAATATTTGTTTGCTATTTCTTTAAAATTTTTAAGATTTTCCATAAGAAAGCTTTCATCATATATGGCTTTATTATTACTTAATCTTAATATTGTAAATATATATGGTGCATCCCAAATAATTCCACCATTTTTTTCAGCTATTATTTTAACAATATTCTTTAAATCTTTTGGACTTGTATAACCAGTAGGATTATTAGGCATGCTTATATAAAATACAGAATCTTTAGTTACTTTATTTTCTAAATCTGATAAATCAATCGTTAAGTCTTTATTAATATTAATTCTAACTTCTATTAATCCATGTGATTTAGCTATGCTTGAAGTAGCATCATAATCCCATCTTAGCATTAATAATTTTGTATTCTTTTTAAGAGATCTTAAGGATGAAATTAATGCTTGTTGACCACCTGCGGTTACAGTCACTTTATTAATATCTTCATTTGATAATGGTATTCCATGTATTTCTTTAAAATATTGTAATACAAGCCTTTTTATATATGGTGACCCGCCTGTTGGGCTATAACTTAAACCTTTAAGTTCTGAATAAAAAGATTCTATAATTCCTTCTGCTAATCCTTCTGCAATAGATAATAAACTTTCATGAACATCATTATTAATATCTATCTTGAATTCTTTAAATAATTTTATTTTTGAAGGTAATCTTCCAACATTGCCACTACTAAAATCATATAATGGAAGTTTTTTATCTAATCTTTCTGCTACTTTAACCATAGCTGCACGAATTGCTGGAGGGGGTGGAGGTGGAGATAAATAATTGCGTTCCATATTGAAAAAATAGATTTAAAATAAAGTATATAAAATTTGCCTTTTTTATACTCCAACTATGCTTCTTATATATTTTAATGCTTGCATAGGCTCAAGTATATTTGCTCTAGTTTCTCTTAAAACTCTATAAATAGACGGGACCATTAAATGTTTATACTTTCTATGTAAACTAACTAAAAATGGACATCCAAAAATAAACTTAGTTCCAGGATGCCCATATTTTTTAGCAATTAATATTGTGGATGTTTTATTTAATGCTAATGCAGCTATGTTAAATCTCATTATTCCATTTATAAAATGTATTGAGAAATGACCTGTTGGCAATAAATCTCCTGAAACAACAATTTCTACATTATTTTCCTTAGCCCATGAGATTATTATCTCATCTTTCTTTTTTCTACATCTTCCGCATGGATGTAGTTTACCTTCACTAGCTTTTTGGAATATATCTTTGAATTCTTCTGGGCAATCAATAAAAACTTTTTTTATTCCAAACTCATTAGTAATTTTTTCTATATTTTTCTTTGTTTCTTCAGTAATCATCCAATTTCCAGGATTAATAGTTAAAGCAATAGGTTTTAATCCAAGTTTACTCATTAATATTAAAGCAGTTGTACTATCTACTCCTCCTGAATATGCTATTGCAACTTTTTCTTCTTCATCAAATGTTTCCATTTCAAGTATTTCTCTATAAGGATATTTTAATTCATTTTCTAAAAGTGGTATAAATCTTTCTTTAACTATCTTAGATTGTATAGGCGTCAAGGAATTAGCTTTTTCTTTTAATGTTCTAATTGCTTCTAAAATCCTTTCTTTCTTTATATTTATGTCTATTGTGGTAGTTATAGAGGCATGTTCTACATTAAGTTTTTTTGCAAGCTCATAAAGTATTCTTCCTCCCATTCCTATAATAGCTGCTTTATCAGGTCTATCATGAGCAATTATTAAAACGTAATTGTTTTCTTTATCATACACGATATTATCTATTCTAGGCTTTACATATGGTTGTAAACCTAATGAGGATCTAATATCTAAAATTAGCTTACTTATTTCTTCTATCGAGAACATTTTTAAATTTCAAATATTAAGGCTTTCATTAATTATTTTAATATGATAATTATCATACAATGAATTTCTTATTAGTATTTCAACTTCAGCATTTTTTAAATAAAATGTTTTCCCATTTTTTATTTTAAATGGCCTATCATGTCCAGGATATATTATTGAAGGTTTTTCGTTTTTTATTTTTATTATGCTTTCATGAGCTTTCTCTTTATCATAGAATATTAAATCAGGATATTCCAATAAATAATCTCTTGCAAGAGCTATCGTATCTCCTCCACAAACAATTTTTTCTTTATTATTTTCTATGAGAATTGCAGTATGTCCAGGTGAATGACCTGGGGTTTCTAGCAATTTTATATCTTTTGTTAATTCAATATCACCATTGAATAATTCTATTTTTTTATTTTTTAATATTATTTCTTTTATAATGTTATTAATTGCTCTATTATATTCTACATTTGAATTATTAAAATTTGGAATCACATCTCCTATTTCATATTCTTTTTCATTTAAATATATTTTTGCATTACTAAAAAGGTCTATATTTAAACAATGATCCCAATGTAAATGTGTTAATACAACAATTTCTATATTTTTTGGATCAATTCCATTATTTTCTAATGCTTTTATAAGATGCATTCTATTTCCAAAATGGCCAGTATCTATAAGTATTAATTTTCCTTCATTTTCAATTAAAGTTATTGCGCATGCACCGATCATTCCAACTGAAGTTCTTATACTTAAACCTGGCAATATTTGAGTTATCTTTACCATATTTTATCTCAACTCTTATTTAATAAATAAAAACAGAGGAGAATAAAAATTATCCCTCTAAAGTCATTTTTTTAAAATAAGTTTATTAATTCTTATTTATACATATTTTCAAGAAGTATATATTGAATTTTTTAATGATAAATTACTATCATAATTTCTACTTTATTCATACTTGTTCTTTTAACATTTTTATGTTAAAAAACTTTAAATTTTTTAAAAAAATTAATATTATTATGATAAAGTGATGTAAGAAATGAAGAATAAAATTGCATATATGATAATAACCCTAACAACTGTAGTACTTTTAATCATTACTGTTGTGGTGATGCTGCCAAAACCTAAAGTAGTAGAAAAACCTATCGCCATTATATCTGCCTTTCCTGGTGAACTTACAAAAATTATAGAAGCAATGAAAGTTGAGAAAAATATTACAATAGCACAGTGGACGTTTCACCTAGGTAAAATACATGGTGTCAATGTTGTTGCTTTCTTTTGTGGTGTAGGAAAAGTTAATACAGCTGCAGGTACCGAACTACTAATACAACAATTCAATCCTCGTTTCATAATTTTCAGTGGTATTTCTGGAGGAGTAGCTCCATTCACTGATATAGGTGATATAACTATTAGTGAAGTTGTAGCTCAGCATGACTATGGTTTAGTAGTTCCGATAGGTGGTCTAAAGGGTGTACAATATCCTGAGGAAGCTGAATTAGAACGAGGTTTTATCCCTCAAGGAGTCCCTATTTATAAATTTGGTAATACAACACGAATAAAATTTTTTAAAGCAAATCCAGATTTGATTAAATTGGCATTAAAAGCAACCGAAGAATTAACATTTGAAAATGTACCTGGTACTACAAGAAAACCTGTGATTCGTGTAGGAGTTATCGTTACCGGAGATCAATTCATAGCTTCAACTGAAAAAGTCGATTGGTTATATAAAACATTTAATGCTTTATCTACAGAAATGGAAGGTGGAGCAATGGCTCAAGTAGCTTATATTCATAATATCCCATGGGTTATTATTAGAACAAATTCAGATAGAGCAGATGAAATAGCTGTAGAAATTATTAAAGAATTCTGGCAATATGCTGCTAATAATTCAGCAAACATTGTAATAAAGATGATAGAGTTATTCAGTAAAGAAAGAATAGAAATTGTTGCAACAACTACTTAATATGAATTTCAAATTACAAAATAATATTTTTTTTATTTTTAAAAAAGGAGGTATCTTTCAAATAAAAATTTGAATTTTGGAATTTTTAAATAAAAATAAACATCATTTTTTAACTTTTCATTTCTAAAAGCTAGTCACAATTTCATTTACATTCATTATTCTCCTTTAACTATTTTTATGAAATCTTCATTATTTAAAGCTACGAATCCTAATTTAATTGAAAGTTGAGTTATTTGAGGGGCTTCTAAATCGTTTTCTGATAATAATTCTAAATTGCTAAATATTCTTAAAGGTGTATCGTCAGCAACAATCCTTCCATTACGCATAATTATTATTCTTTTTGTATATTCTGCAGCTATTTGCATATCATGAGTTATAATTATGATAGTATTGCCTATATTATTTAAATGTGTAAGCAAATTCATTAAATCTTTTATCATAGCATAATCTTGACCTGTTGTAGGTTCATCTACTACAAGAATTTTAGGCTCTAATACAAGTATTGAAGCAACTGCAAGTCTTTGTCTTTGTCCTTTTCCAAGAAATGATGGGTCTTCATATCTATATTCTTCAAGACCTACAATCTTTAATATTTCAGAAACTTTCTTTTCTATTTCTTTTTTACTTAATCCAATTTGTTTTAATCCAAATGCAATTTCTTCTTCTACAGTATTAGAAAAAATTTGATGGTCTGGATTTTGAAAACAATAACCTACTTTTTTAGCAATTTCTGATATTGGAGTTTTTCTAGTATCCATTCCATAAACCAATACTTTCCCACTAGTAGGCTTTAATATTCCATTAAAATGTTTTGCAAGAGTTGTTTTTCCACTTCCATTTTGACCAATTATTGCAATATAATCTTTTTCATATATTGTTAAATTAACATTTTCTAAAGCTTTAAATCCATTTGGATAAACATAAGAAACATTTTGAACTTCTATTACTGGTTTTCTATTATTTTTTAAAAAATCAATTTTTTGATAATATTGCTTATTTTTTAAACTGAACTTTTCATTTAAAATTTTTTCTGCTTCTTCAATAGTTAACACTGTTCCACATCCAAGTTTATTGCAAACTTCTGTAATTTGTGGTGGTCTTATTCCAATTTTTTTAAGTTCATCTATTCTTGAAAAAATTTTTTCTGGACAATCTTCAAGAATTTTATTTCCTTCATTTAATACTATTATTCTATCAGCAAATTTTAATATTTTTTCACTTTCATGAGTTGCCATTATTATTGTAGTATCAAATTCTTTTCTTAAATTTGAAATTACTGAAAAAACTTCCATTTTACCTTTAGGGTCTAAGTCTGAAGTTGGTTCATCTAATACTAGTATTTCAGGTTGCTTAGCAAGCATTGTAGCTATTGCTACTCTTTGTTTTTGTCCTCCTGAAAGTTCTTCTGGAGAAACATCTTTATATTCTTTCATACCAACAATATCTAAAGCCCAATCAACTCTTTTAATCATTTCTTCTCGTGAAAGATTCATTCTTTCTAAACCTATTGCAACTTCATCTTCTACACTCATCATTATGAATTGTATTTCAGGATCTTGAAAAACTATACCAACTTTTTTAGTAATATCTTTCATTGAGTATTTACGTGTATTCATTCCATCTATTATAACATCTCCTTTAATTTCTCCTGGTAAAACCCATGGAATTAAGCCTGCTATAGCTAAACATAAAGTTGATTTTCCTGCTCCAGTAGGACCCATTATTCCTATGAATTCTCCTTTCTCAATTTTTAAATTAATATTTTTTAAAGCATAATCTTTTGATCCTAGATATTTCCAATAAAAATTTTTAATATCTATAATTGACAAATAAAACACCATACATTTAAGATAATGGTAAATAAAATATTAATAATAATATTAGGAAAATCGATAAGATAAAAACATAATCGATTTTTTTAATTGGGATATCATGATAAAGACTATATTTCCCACCTTTTAATGGAATACCTCTTGCCTCTACTCCTAAAGTCATTTCTTGAGCTCTTTTAAATAATAAAGTTAATATTGGAATAAATAATCTTGAAAATTGAATTATTTTCTTTGGAATAGAAATAGTTTTAAAATCAACACCTCTCGACATCATTGCTTCTTTAACTATTTGATAATCTTGCCTAAAAATATACATTGCTCTAAAAGTTAAAGAAGTTGCTAAGCATAATGGAAATGGTATATGCATTTTTCTAAGACCATATATAAATTCTCTATCACGCATTGTTGTTAAGAATAAAATAGTTACTAATATCATTGAAATAATTTTTATTCCTATTAATAAAGATTTGAAAATAGTATTTTCAGTAATATATATGTGCCATATCCATTTATTAGGTATAATTTCAATGTATTTTTCAAAGTATATCGTGCTTCCAGCTTCTATACTGAAAAGCATCCATGCAATAACACATGCAGAAATCATTCCAGTTGAAGCAAATATGAATTTCCATATCATTTTAATAGGTATTCTTGAAATGATTAAAAGAATAGTTGATATAATTAATATAAAAAATATTTTAATTGGATTTGATAAAATGAATATGCTTGAACCTAAAATAAGCATTAATATGATTTTTGTGATTGGATGAAGCTTATGTATAATAGATTCTCTTGGAATCCATAAAAAGAATGTTCTTACGCTTGTAGTACTTTCTTTTAAACTCATTTCTTACCTCCTAAAAAATAAAAAAGGGAGTTTATGAAAACCATCCTCTAACGTATATTGGTGTACGCTTTATTCTAGGAGTTAAAGCTATCATTAAAATTGTTCCAATCGTTCCAATTACTAGAACGTCACCTATAAACCATCCTAAAAATCCAACCCAGAAAGCTTCTGCAGGCGCAAAGCCACCAAGAACAAGAGTTCCTATACCAAATAAAGCTGATCCAAAAGCTCCTCCAATTATTCCAAAGATTGCATAGAATATCCATGATTTCCAATATTTTGGATTAGCTGCACCCATAAGAATTACGATTATTAAACTTAAAAATATGCTTGCAAGAAATACTTCAGACCATGTTAAAGCATATGATATAACACCTAGAATTAAGTCTAAAACTAATAATCCAAATAAAGCCCATGTTATACCAGGCCTTTGCATTTTAAGTTCAGGGTCTACTTTAAATAACTTAAATGCGACTAATGGTATTAATCCTTCGAAAAAATCACATAAAGACCAAACAAATGAAAATGGTCCAAAAGGTGTTGTTGCAAATCCAAGTATTACACAGCTAAAATATCCTGCTAAAGGACCCCACATTCCAAGCCATAAAGACAATGGAACATAAATTGCAGCAGCAAAATACAATCCGGAAACTCCTGGAAAAGGTGCTACTGGAACTGCAAAAACTGCGTATATTGCAAGTATAGCTGAAACTCCTGTAGCAATAGCAAATGTAACTATATGCATCCATGAAACTCCTCTTTTAAAAACTTCTTCTGTTTGAGACATGATTTTTCCAATAGTTGATAAAAAATATATGTTTATAAGTCTTTTTATACATAAATGAATAAAAATAACATAAAAATGTAAAAATTCTATTTATTTAATTAATTTAAAATAAAAATTTAAATTTAACTATTCTTTTTATCTTATTATAAAAAATAAAAAAATTAAGTTAAATTAGCTTATGGTTTTTAAATTTTTAGCTACATGCAATCCAGGCCTTGAAGAAATAGCTATTAAAGAAGTAGAAGAATTAATTGGAGTAAAAGCTAATTTCTTTCATCCTGGAGCAATTATTTTTGATAGTGAAGAAAAAGCAATTTTTAAATTAAATTATTTTTCTCAATCATTACATAGAATTATTCTATTATTACATTTTAGCGAATTTATTGATTTAAATGATATTTATTCTAAAGTAGTTAATTTAGATTTAATGGATTTTATTCATTTTAATCAAAGTTTTGCTATAAGAGCTGAGCGTTTTGGTAAGCATAATTTTACAAGTATAGATGTAGCTCGTGTAGTTGGTCAAGCTTTTATTGATAATTATCTTAAAAGTAAAAATTATAAGCTTAAAGTTAATCTTGATAATCCTGATATAGAAATAAGATGTGAAGTTAGAAATTCTTTATTTTGGATTGGTATTGATACTACTGGTGAAAGTCTTCATAAGCGTTGGTATAGGATAATAGGACATAAAGCTCCATTAAAATCTACAATTGCATATTCTATGGTTAGGCTTTCTAAATGGAATATAAATGAAAGTTTATGCGATCCAATGTGTGGTGTAGGCACTATACCTATAGAAGCAGCAATATGGGCTAATAATATTCCTATTGGTAAATATAGAAAATTCAATTTTGAAAAATTTAATTTTATAAATAAAGAAGATTATAAGAATTTTATTGAAAAATATCAAAGTAAAAATAAGAATTTGCATATTACTGGTATAGATATAAGTATAAGAAGTATTAATGGTGCAAAAAAGAATGCAGAAAAAGCTGGAGTTCAAATAAATTTCATTAATGGAGATTCTACAAAAATACCTTTAGATTATGATCATATTATAACAGATTTACCTTATGGAATAAGAACAAAAAGGAAAAATTTGAAAGAGCTTTATGAAAATTTTTTCAATAATGTTTGTAAATATAATTGGAAATCTCTTGTTGTAATAACTGCTAGACCTGAGCTTATGCCATCTATTGAACCAACAAGAGTATTAAATGTAGAATATGGAGATATAAATGCAAAAATATTCATATTTTTAAATTAATTTTATAAATCTTTTTATATTATTTTATAGTAAAATTCTTTAAGTGTTAAAATATGAATATTAAATTGGATTCTTTAAAAACATTTTATTCTTTTGATGATTTATTAATTTTGCCAAATGCATCTAGTATAGAACCTGATGAAGCTGAAATTTCTTCTAATTTTACGAAAAATATTATTTTAAAGAAACCTTTTGTAAGTTCTCCTATGGATACAGTTACAGAAAATAGAATGGCTATAGCTTTAGCAAAAATTGGATGTATAGGAGTAATTCATAGAAATATGAGTGTTGAAAAAGAAGTCGAAGAAGTTAGAAAAGTTAAGTCTATTGATGGTAAAGAAGAATCTACTATAGATGATAATGGAAAACTTAGAGTTGCAGCTGCAATTGGTCCATTTGATATAGAAAGAGCAAAAAAATTAAATTCAGTAAAAGTAGATGCTATAGTTATAGATTGTGCTCATGGTCATAATCTTAATGTAATAAAATCTATTGAGAAAATAAAAAAGGAAATATCATGCGATTTAATCGTTGGAAATATTGCTACAAATGAAGCGGTTAAAGATTATTTATCTATTAATCCAGATGCTTTTAGAGTTGGTTTAGGAGCAGGATCAATATGTATTACTAGAGTAGTTACTGGAGTTGGTGTTCCACAAGCTTCTGCTATACATTTAGTATATCTTGAAGCTAGAAAATATGGAATACCAATAATAGCTGATGGTGGGATAAGGTATGGTGGAGATATTGTTAAAGCTTTGGCTCTTGGAGCAGATACTGTTATGTGTGGAAATTTATTTGCAGGATGTGATGAATCTCCAACCGAAATAATTAATGGTTCAAAATATGGTTTAGAAGGGAAATATAAACTATATCGTGGAATGGGATCAAAATCTGTAATTAAAAGTGTTGATAGATACATGTTTTCTAAAAAATACGCTCCTGAAGGAGTTGAGGGATTAGTTCCATATAAAGGTAGTGTGGAAAATGTTATTAATGAACTTTCAGCAGCTTTAAAACAAGCAATGGGATACATAGGTGCTAGAAATATAAAAGAATTAAGAGAAAAAGCAAGATTTATAAATATTACTAATCAAGCTTTTAAAGAAGGTTTTCCATATAACATTTTTCAATTGAAAAATTTTTAAATATTATTATTTTTAAATAAAGTTATTGCTTTTTAAATAAAAAAATAAGCCTATAAGTTAATATTATTGCTCGTTCAACTTCTTATGAACATTAAAAAACGAATAATAATCCAGAAAAATTCTTCTTTTTCTTTTTTTTTATATTTAAACTATTATATTATCATTATTAAATAAATAGCTTCATTTATTTTTATTTCGAATATTTTTCATATGCTTCTTTAATAGTTTTTTCTATTTCTTTTAAAACTTCTTCATAAGATAAATTTAAGCTTACTATTTTTCTATTTTTAACAATTGGCTTATAATTTATAAAAACATATGTTGGATACTCAATTTTTCCTTTTAAAATATTTTCAAAGCTTGTATCAAAAGCTATAAAATCTCCATTATGTGGCATTCCATATAATTTATATCCTCCAATAGTTGCTTTTTCAAGAATTTTCTTTATTTTATCTTTTCCATGAATTTTAATTAATTCTTTTATTTGTTTATCAATACCACCAATTACTAATGGCCAATCAGTTCCTAAAGAATCTATTTGATTAAAATTTTTTTGAGTTTTACCATATATGAATAAATTTGATAAAGGACAATTAACAGTTTTAACTTTAAATCTATGATAATTTTCATTTTCTGTACAATGTACTCCTATTATTGGATTAGGATGTTCTATATTATGAATTATTTTTCTAAGATTTTCTAATTCTTTAAAACCTTCACTTAAATGTAATGCAAATGGTTTATTTTTCTCATAGCTCCATTTTGCAGATTCAATAAAATCATTTAAATTAATAAATGATAATGAATGGATAAAAATTCCAAAATTCATTAATTCATTATTTTCATTTTTCTCAATATTTTCTAAAAAGGACTTTATTTCTTCAAAACTTTTATTCATTCCTTTTAAATTTGAAATTGTTGGTAAAATTATTGTTCTTGGTTTATTTTCTATTGATTGAAAAGCTAATAGATTAGCATATGGATTGCTACTAACTAATGCTATTAAAGTAGTTCCTTCTAATAGAGCTTTATAAAGAGTCAATTTAGAAAGCTTTGTGCAAATTTCCAAATCTTTTCTTAATAATATTTCATTAATTTTTGTTTTTCTATTATTAAACCAATCTTTCATGTTTTTCCATTTTCTTCCATTACAATTTTTTTCAATTACATGTGGATGTGCATGAGCATCAGAAAATCCTGGAGAAATTACAGTTTTGAAAAAATATTCAGTACTTTTACTATCTTTTATTGGAATTTCTATATCATGAAATATTCCTTTACCTATAACGGCAAAAGTTTCAGCCTTTGCAGCCATTATAAAAAATAATATTAATTTTTATTTAAGCTTTTCCTTTGTAGAATTTTCCAAATGGATTGCTACTAATAATCTTTATATAGTGTTTATCATCTTAATTTTTCATGGTATTTGACCCGAATAATTTTATAAATCAAAAAACTCTTGAAATTAAGCAATTAATTGGAGAAGAAAAAGCTATCGTTGCATGCTCAGGAGGAGTTGATAGTACAACTTGTGCAGCTCTTGCAAAAAAAGCTATTGGTGATAAACTTTTAGCTATATATATAGATGATGGATTTAGAAGATTAAATGAGCCTGAAAAAGTTTTATCTCTTTTAGAAAAATTAAAAATAAAAGCAAGATTAATAGATGCTAAAAGAGATTTCTTTAATGCTCTTAAAGGAATAATAGATCCTGAAGAAAAAAGAAAAATTTTTAGAAAAGTTTTTTATGAAACAATTGGAAAAGTAGCAAAAGAAGAAGGAGCAAAATATCTTATTCAAGGAACTATTGCAGCAGATATTATTGAAACAGTGAAAGGTATAAAAACTCAACATAATGTTCTTGAGCAATTAGGAATCAATCCAGAAGAATATGGATTTAAAATTATTGAACCTTTAAAAGAATTATATAAACCACAAGTTAGAATGGTTGCTAAAGCTTTAAAGCTTCCTAAAGAAATTATTTATAAAATGCCTTTTCCAGGACCAGGATTAATGATTAGAGTTTTAGGTGAAGTGACTCCTGAAAAAATAGAAATTGTTAGGAAAGCAACAGATATAGTAGAAAAAGAAACAAGAAAAATTAAATCATTTCAAAGTTTTGCAGTATTGCTAAATGATAAAGCAACAGGTATTATAAATGGTAAAAGGAATTATGGATACATAATAGTTATTAGAATCGTTTCTTCTAAAGATGCTATTAATGCTAAGGCATTAAACATTTCATATAATATTCTTAAGAAAATTTCTAAAAGGATATTTAAAGAAATACCTGAAGTAAGTAGATGTTTATACGATATAACAGATAAACCTCCTGCAACAATTGAATTTGAATAAAAATTTTTAAATAATTGATATAAAGTATTTATTCTTAATGATTTTAAATTAACAACTTCTGGAGCTAATTTCAAATTCTGTTTTTCTATTCACTACATGGCTTACTAAATATTGATACTTGCTAAAAAGAGAGGTATTTCTAGTCTAGTCAATACTAAAAAGCCTTTCAAATGTTTTAGCTTAATCCAGCTTCTAGAGATAGTTTTAACTTCAATTCCAAACTGTCTATTGTTAATCATAGCCATGATATCAATTTCCGTCTTATTCCTCCAATAGAAAATAGGATATTTTCTAGACAAATGATTAGCTACTACTGATTCAAGCTTATCATCTTCAATTGGCTTTTCATGCCCACTAGCTCACAAATGATATCATAAAGGAATGGACATTTTTATAAAAAATTCATGAAGACTTCAAACAAATATTATTAAAGAATATTATTAAGATTATTAAGTATTTTAAGAAAAGTATTTATATTACTTAGTATTACCTTTTTTTAAAAAAGTAATACTTATAGGAGGTGAAAAATTGCATATTCCTGATGGTTTTCTTGATCCTTGGATTTGTTTAATGATGTATGCTCTTACAATTATCTTTTGGATATTTTCTTTTAGAAAAACTAAGCATATTTTAGAAGATAAACATATTCCATTAATGTCTACTTTAACTGCAATGTTTTTTGCTGCTCAAATGATGAATTTCCCAATAATTGGAGGTACAACAGCACATTTATTAGGAGGGCCTATAATTGGTATTACCCTTGGTCCATATGCTGGTTTAATTTCAATGACTGTAATTTTATTAATTCAAGCATTATTCTTTGGTGATGGTGGATTAACAACTTTTGGAGCTAATGTATGGAACATGGGAATAATTGGTGTTTTTATTCCATATATTATTTGTTTAGCTATAGTAAGAATTGGGAAAAATACTAAAAGTTTATTGATAGGAGCATTTTTAGGAGCATTAATAGGTGATGTTCTTGCAGCTATTTTTGCTGGAATTGAATTAGGAATTTCTTTCTTATCCTTTCCCTATAGTATTCAAATAGCTGTTACAGCAATGGCAACTCATCATTTCTTCATTGGAATTGGTGAGGGAATAATCACAATGATTATTCTTTCTATATTAATAAAGAATAGGCCTGATCTACTTGAATTACCAAAAGCTACACCTTATTGGTTAGGAGAATTTCCTAAATTTTTAATATCTAAAGGTGGAGAAAAATGAAATATGAAAAATTAGCTATAGTTGGAATTATTATTTCAATAATTTTTGTTATTATAGGATGTACATGGCTTTCTCTTTCAGCAGAAACATTTGATGAAATTGCTGAAAAATTTGGAGCAAAAGAAAACCTTATTTGGAATCCACCATTACCTGATTATGAAATGCCTGGATTTGAGGGGAATTTATTAATAAACACAATAATTGGCATAATATTTACAATATTAACATTTATAGCTGCGTATGGTATTGGTAATTTATTAAAATCTAAGAGAGTAAAATAATGTTAAGAAACTTTCTTAAAAACTTTCAAGATATAATGTTTGTTGAAAAAATTTCTATGGAAAAAGCTTTTCTACAAAAAATTGATCCTAGAATTAAATTATTTGCTTTTACTTTTTTAATTATAACAACTATTTTTTCAAATTCTATAATTTCCTTATTTCCTCTTTTAATAGTTTTAATATTATTTCCATTTTTTTCAAATATTCCTTTTAAATTTTTCTTTTTTAGAACAAGTATCTTTATTCCTATTTTTGCTGCTATAATTTCTTTACCACTCCCATTTATTACACCAGGAAACATTTTAGCTAGTTTTAATTTGAATGGCTTTTTTATAATCATTACTTTAAATGGAATAATTAAAGCTATAAACTTTGTATTTAAAATTTGGATTTGCGTAGCTGCATTGACTCTTTTAATTCTAACTACTAGTTTTTCAAAAATTATTAATGCTTTACAATTTTTTAAAATTCCAAAATTATTTATTTTAATGGTAGCACTTACATATAGATTTATCTTCCTTTTTATAGATGAAGCATATCGTATGATTTTAGCAAAAGAAGCTAGAACAATTAAAAAACAAAAGAAAATTGAGATAATGAAAAATATAGGGAGTATCATTAGTAATTTATTTATTAGAGCATATGAAAGAGGAGAAAGAGTATATTTAGCTATGAAATCAAGAGGTTATTCAAAAGATTCTAATTTAAAAATTGAGGTTGGTACTCATAAAAATGATTATATATTCTTATTTATAATTATTATTTCTTGTGTTATTTCTCTTTATATAACATTTTTGTCTATTGGAGGAATAAGTTAAGATGTTAGCGATTCAAATTAATAATGTTAAATTTGTTTATCCTAATGGAAATGTTGCTTTAAAAAACATTAACATAGAAATTGAAAAAGGAGAAAGAGTAGCTTTACTTGGTCCAAATGGAGCTGGAAAATCTACTTTACTTATGCTTATTCATGGCTTATTTATGCCTACTGAAGGCAGCATTAAAGTTTTTGGAATACCTGTAAATAAAGAGAATTTTTCAAAAATTAAGTCTAAAATTGGAATGGTTTTTCAAGATCCTAATGATCAACTATTTTGTCCAACTTTATGGGAAGATATTACTTTTGGTCCATATAATCTTGGTTTGCCAGATGATGAAGTTATTAAAAGAGGGAAGAATGCATTAAAAATTATGGGATTGAATGGTTATGAACAAAAACCACCACATCATTTAAGTATTGGTGAAAAGAAAAAGGCTGCAATTGCAACTATTATTTCAATGAATCCAGAAATTCTTATGCTTGATGAACCAACAGCAAATTTAGATCCAAAAACAAGGAATGAACTTATCAATTATATAAAAAAGATTTGTGATGAACAAGATATAACATTGATAATAGCTTCTCATGATATAAACTTTATTCCTCTCATAGCAGAAAAAGCATATATTTTAAAACAAGGAGAGATTATTGCTCAAGGAAAAATTGTTGATCTTTTTTCAAATACAAAATTATTGATTGAAGCAGGATTAGAGCCCCCATTAATAACTTATTTCTTTCAACTTTTAAATCAACATATTTTTGATTGTCCTATTATGCCTTTACCATTAACAATAGAAGAAGCATTAAATAAAATTAGAGAACAATTAAAAAATAAACATTAGCATTTAAGGAAGAAGATAGAAAAGCAATTCAAAGCTTAATAATTTATAAAAAATTAAAATAAAAAATAATGTTTATTAACTTCTTTATAAATGATATTAGTAGTGATAATGTTGATAATTCAATTTCATGGATGGTTAATTCAATATTTTGGAAAAGAGAAAATTGAAATGAAAATTGACAAAATTAAATTAAAAGATTTTTTAGAATTTATTGATAAAGATAAAAAAGAACTTTTAAAAAGCATTAATAAACAAGTTTTTATAGCTATAAATCATGAAGTTGTATATGATTTAGAAAAAGAATTAAAAAATGATGATTTTATTTCTATTTTTCCAATAGGTTCAGGTGGATAAAAATAATTTATAAAATACTTTTATTATCTTTCATATCAAATACATGAACTTTATCCATTTTAATTTCTAAACAAACTTTTTGTCCATAATCTAAGATTACTTCTTTTCCTACGATACTTGTTAAAACTTTATCATTAATTTTTATAGAAACTATTTTTTCATCTCCTACATTATCTATTAATTGAATTGTTCCAATAATTCCAGTAGCTTTTTCAAGATCTTTATGCAAAATTATATCTTCAGGTCTAATTCCAAGTAAGAATTTATATCCAACTTCATAATTTTCAAATAGCTTCATATGCTCGGTAAAATCAAAATTAAATTCAGGAGTTTTTAAAATGCATTTTTTATCTTTTTTTTCTAATGTGCATTCGATAAGATTTATTGGAGGACTTCCAATAAATCTTGCTGTAAATACTGTTTTAGGATAGTTATAAACATTCTCTGGTATATCAATTTGATGAATAATTCCCTCATTAATTACAGCAATTCTATCACCTATAGTCAATGCTTCTAATTGATCATGTGTTGCAAAAATTGTTGTTATTCCTAATTCTCTTTGTAATCTCTTTAATTCTACTCTCATACTTTCACGTATTTTTGCATCAAGATTCTTTAAAGGTTCATCTAAAAGAAGTATGGATGGGGTTCTTACAAGCACTCTAGCTAATGCAACTCTTTGCAACTCTCCTCCACTATAGGTATTTGGCTTCCTATTTAATAAATGAGATATTTGAAGAAAATCGGCTACTTCTTTAACTTTCTTTTTTACTTCATCTTCAGGTAACTTCTTAATTCTTAATGGAAAAGCAATATTATCAAAACCAGTTAAATTTGGATATATCGCAGGTGTTTCAAATAGCATTCCTACTCCTCTTTCATTTGCTGGTACATCATTAACTCTCTTTTCTCCTATGAATATATCTCCTTCATCTGGAGCTATAAGTCCAGCGATGATTTTAAGAAGTGTTGTTTTTCCAGCTCCAGGAGGACCATTTATTACAAATAATTCTTTATCATTTACTGTAAGAGAAATATTCTCAAGAATTTTTTTCCTTACTCCTTTTTTTGAAATATTAACAAGCTTTATACTAACCATTTTTTTAACACCATTTAAATAATCGCTAAACTTGTTTTTTTATCAAATAAATGTATTTTATTTTTATTGAAAATAATCCATACTTTACTACCTATTTTAATTCCTGGGATAATATGTGTTTTTACAAGAATCCTTTTTTCTCCAATTCCTAAATGATATATTGATTTTGCTCCTAAATTTTCAATAAATTTTACTTCCACTTCTATAGAATCTGGGCTAGTTTTTTTAGTTTCAATAGTTATATCTTCTGACCTACAACCTAAAATTAATTCAGAAGTAGTAGTTTTTTCTTTAATAATTGAAGAAATATCTGATACATCTAAATAAAATTCATTTGCATCTATGATTGCTTTTCCATTTTTTTCTATAAAGCTACAATCAATAAAATTCATTGAAGGTGTTCCAATGAAACGAGCTACAAATAGAGTTTTTGGATTATCATATATTTCGCTTGGTTTCCCTATTTGTTCAATAAGACCATTATTCATAACCGCAATTCTATCAGCTAATGTCATTGCTTCAAGTTGATCATGTGTTACATAAACACTTGTAATTCCAACTTTCATTTGTATTTCTTTAAGTTCAGTTCTCATTCTTTCACGTGTTCTAGCATCAAGATTGCTTAAAGGTTCATCTAGAAGTAAAATTTCTGGATCTACTGCAATTGCTCTTCCAATAGCTACTCTTTGTATTTCACTTAAACTCAATCTTTTTGCATATCTTTGAAGTACATTCTCAAGATCTAAAAGGCGAGCAATTTCTTTTACTTTAGAATCAATTTTGCTTTTTTCCATTTTTCTAACTTGTAATCCAAAAGCAAGATTATCATAAACAGTCATATGAGGAAAAACAGCATAATCTTGAAAAACAAGACCAATTCCTCTTTTTTGAGGTGGCAAATCATTTATAAGAGTACTATTGATATATATTTCGCCAGAAGTTGGAGTTTCTAATCCAGCTATACATCTTAAAGTAGTTGTTTTTCCACATCCACTTGGTCCTAGTAAGCATAATGTTTCTTTTTCATCTACATTAAAAGATATCCCTTTTACAGCTTCTAAATCTCCAAATACTTTACGAAGATTTTTTACAAGTAATTTAGCCATATTTCTTCACCTTATTATCTTACTCTTCCAAAAGTGAAACCTGTAACCAAATATCTTTGAATTGTATAACCTAAGATTACCATAGGAATGGTTGCTATTAATCCACATGCAGCTTGAGATCCATACATTCTTCCAACAGCAGAAGCATAAAGGCTAATCTGTACAGGTAAAGTAATTGCTTTTGTTACGGAAAGTACAAGAGCGAATAAGAATTCTGTCCAATTTAGTATAAATATGAATAAAGCTGAAGCTAATATTCCCCCTCTGATTAGTGGTAATGTTACACGTGTAATCACTGTCCATGGAGCGGCTCCCTCAAGAAGTGCAGCCTCTTCCCATTCTGGTGGGATTTCATCAATATACCCTTTTAATATCCATATTGCATATGTTAATGTTACTGCTGTATAAAGTAATATGAGAGCAATATGAGTATCCATAAGTTTAAAAGTTGAATAATAAACTAATAATGGAGCAACAAAAGTTGCTCCAGGTAACATTCTTGTTAAGAGAGTAAAGAAAAGCGTGAATGTCCCTCCTGCTTTATATCTTGATACTCCATAAGCAGTACAAAAGCCAATTAAGATTGCGAATACGGTACTTAGTGATGCTATTATTAAACTATTTATGTATGGTACTGTAATAGCTTCAGCTATAGAAGTCATGAAATATGTCCCACCTATTGGAACACTTGAATTAAAGAGATTAATATAATTATCAAGTATTAACTTTTTTGGTATGATATTAGCTGAATACCATTCTGTTGGAGGTTTAAGTGAAAGTGAAATCATCCAAACAACAGGCCCTAAAGTCCATAAAGTAACTATGATTAATAAAACATATCTTAAAGTTTGTTTATAATTCATTTTATCCACCTCACTCAGTTTTAACAGCAAGAGGTTTAATAGCTACTCTAGTTACCAATGCTATCATTATTAATATTAATAGTGATGCAGCAGAAGCATAAGATAAATTACTATATTGTATAGAAAGCTTATAAATATAGCATGAAATCGTTTCAGTTGCTGTTCCTGGACCACCAGCACCAGTCATTATAAATACTGTGTCAAATACTTTAAAAGCTTCTAAACTACGAATTATTAATGCAACAATTATAAGTGGTTTAATTAAAGGTAATCTTATACGTTTTAATATTTGAGTTTCAGAAGCACCTAAAACTTTTGCTGCTTCGATGAGTCTTTCAGGGACAGCAACTAATCCAGAATATAAAATTAGGAACATAAGTGGAGTCCATTGCCATATATCAGCTAGCATTATTGTAAGAAATGCAAGTATTGGGTCTCTAAACCATGAAATAGTTACTGATTCTCCAAAAATTGGTTTTAAAATAATCGAATTTACAGGCCCAAAATCTAAGAATAAAAGATGGAATGCTAATCCTACAGTGATCCATGGTATCATCATTGGGTATAAAATTATTGAAGTAAAAATTTTTTTACCTTTAAAATTTCCTAAGAATAATAAAGCAATTCCTAATCCTAATAAAAATTCTATTGGAACAACCGTGAATACAAAAATTATAGTACGCAATAAAGCCCAGAGAAATCTTTCATCTCCAATAACTTTTATGAAATTTGCAAATCCTACTATATCACTTCTCCACCATTCTATTCCTCTAGCTGGAATATAGTTTGTAAAACCAAGGTATATTAAAATTGAGAATGGAATAATTAATACCAAGTTTAAAATAAAACTGCTAGGCATCATAAGAATTTTACCAAAATTTTTAGGTTGCCTTAACCAATTAACAATTTTCTCAAATACCATATTTAATCACTTTTCAAATAAAAAATAAAAAAAGGAGGTAATAAGGTTTTTTATTCTATATATAGCCTTTCTCTTTCCAAACTTCTTGAACATCTGCTGGATATAATTTTATTGTCTCTTTCCATGCTGCTAAGAGTTTGTCTCTACCTAGCCTATCTGTAATTTCTTCCCAAGCAGCTGCAGTTTCATCAAGAGCATCTTTTGCTTTCTTTACTCCAGCACAAACTGCATTTATATTTTTATTAAGTACATCTAGGTATGTGTATGCTCCAGGAAGCATAAGATCAGGGAATGAATGAGCTATTGCTTCTTTAAATACATCAATGAATTCTGGAGTATATGCAAGTTCCATTACTGTTCTTTCTTTTGGTGCTTCAAACCAATTTCTTCTATAAGCATCCATTATTCCTTTTATAGGAACAACTAAAAATCCTACTTCTGGACTTGTCCAATATTGTAAGAATAAGTAACCCGCCTCAGGATATTTGCTATAATTTGAAACAATTCCAACCCAATTAACAGGATTTACACATGCTTTAATTAATTTTTTCTCTCCTTTAACTGTCACATATGATCCTGGAGGTAATGCTGAACCATTCTTACCTACTACTGCAGAAGTTGCTGGGTCTTGTGCCCATTTTATTAAAGATGGCCAAGCCATTGCAAATACTGCTTTTCCTTCACTATATCTTTGATATAAACTAGCCCATGTTCCAGTTACAGCTTCAGGATGCATATACGGTACAAGTCTAACCATTATATCAAGCGCTTCAACTCCTTCAGGTGTATTAACCATTGATTTCATATCCTTTGGACTAAATAGAATCCCACCTTTAGAAGTAAATATTGTCCACCATGTAGTATAACCAGCAAATAATGGTTCTGCATAGAAGAATGCTCCGTATAATCTTTCTCCATCAGGGGCTTTCAAATTTTTCTCATAAAAGAATTTAGCTATATCTATTGTTTGTTCCCATGTATCTGGAACTTTTAAATCATAGCCATATTTAGATTTAAATTCTTCTTTATATGTAGGATCTCCTAATAAATCTTTTCTATAAGTTAAAGTGTATACATCAGCATCAGCAAATAATGCATATCTCTTACCTTTATACATTGTTGTATAGCTTCCAAGTGGTTCGATAGGGGCTACTTCTGGTGGGCCTATTGGATCGTATTTTGCATAATATTCATCTAAAGGTTTTGCAATACCAGCTTCAACTAAGTCTCCCATCCATGTACTAAATACTGTAGCTATATCATATTCTCCTGTTTTTGCTGTTGCCTCAGCCATAAGTTTTGTGAAAATATCTCCTTCTACACCTACTGTGACAAGATCAATTCCAATTCCAGTTTTTTCTTCCCATTCTTTAATAAATGGTACAAGTTGAGCTCTTGATCCTGCTACATGCAATAATTTTAATCTTGTCCCTTTTGGAATCGCTCCAGTTTCTACAAGTCTTCTTGCAGCAAAAACAGCTCTTTCAGAAACAGTTCCGGGGGTTGTAACTGGTGGAGCTGTAGTTATTGTTGTTACAGTTGGAACTGTTGTAACTACTGTTGTAGGAGGTGGAGCTGTAGTTACTATAGTAGTTGGAGCTGGAACTGTTGTAACTACTGTTGTAGGTGTTGGAGGAGGTGGTCTAGTTAATTCAGAAACACCATAACCAATTGCAGCAGCAGCTGCTGCAACTACTGCACCTGCACCAACATATTTTATATATTTTCTTCTATCAATCTTTTTTTCTTCCGACATTTTTCTTCGTTTATTATATATTCATAGATAATATATAAGTTTTTCGTAAATTTTTCAATTTAAATAGTTATTTTTTTGAATAATTTTAAAGCATTATCGCATAAAACTTTCTGTAAAACACTTTCTGGAAGATTTAATGATTTTATTTTACTTAATTCAACAGAGATATTTTCAGGTACGTCTGAGCCAAATAAAACCTTATCAGGAATAGATTGAACCATTGGTAATAAATCTAGATTGGATGTCCAAGAAGTTTCTAAATATATATTTTCATATTTTTTTGCTAAAAGAAGAGCTTCTCCAGAATAAAAACCAAATCCTGCATGCGCTAATATTATTGGAACTTCTGGATATTCTTCAGCTCTAGGAACTACATTTGATGGTAATGCAAAAGGTATTCCTAAACCACTATGAACCATTAAAGGAACATTAAACTTTTTTGCTGCTATCCAAATTTTTTCAGCATCTTTTACTAAAGGATGAATTGCATGACCTATTGTATGAACTTTTATACCTACAAATCCAAGTTTAATATATTTTTCAACATTTTTAATATATACATCTTCTTCTACATGTGGATTTAGATTAATAAGACCATATATTCTTTTAGGATATTTTCTTGAAAGTTCTTCTATTAAATCATGTGTTTCTATTGGATTTGGAGCACCTGGAAAAGGTTGAACTATAGATGCTTGAATATTATTTTCATTCATAGCTTTAATTAATGCTTCTTCTGAAACCTCAAGGTCAAAAACTCTACAATAACCAATATGCGAATGCGTATCTATTATTTTCATACTCATATCAATCAACTCATAAAAATATTAGAATATGAAGTATAAAAAATTTACTTAAAATAGAAAAAATTTAAATATACTATTTTCTATTATAAAAATGTATAAAAATGATATGAAAAAGGTGTTATTATGAGTTTTTCTAGAATTTCTTCAAAAGTTTCAAGAGAAATAACTCCTCCAAAATTCATTATATCAATAGATAATGAAAAATGTACTGGTTGTCGTAGTTGTGAACTTGCTTGCTCAATATCTCATGAAGGAATAAGTAGCCCATCTCTTTCAAGATTAAATATTTTAAGAGATTTCATTTATGGAGAAAATTATATTGAAATTTGTAAACAATGTGAAGGCCCTGAATGTATGCTTGCTTGTCCTGTAGAAGATGCAATGTTTATAGATGAAAAAACTGGTGCTAGAATAATAAATGAAGAAAAATGTATCGCATGTGGCAATTGTGCTCATGCATGTCCATTTAATGAAAACGGCTTTATTATAAGATATAATCCAAATAAAAATGTTTACATAAAATGCGATTTATGCTACTTTAGAAAAGATGGACCAATATGCGTGCAAATATGTCCATATGGAGCATTGAGCTATGTAAGTTATAGGTGATAATAATGATTGGTGGATGGGTAGGAAAAATTTTAAGAATAGATTTATCCACACAAAAAATAAGTTTTGAAGATACTATGAAATATGCAAAAGATTTTATTGGAGGACGTGGTATAGCAGCTAAAATAGCATGGGAAGAAATTAAATCACCTATAGATCCATTTAGTCCAGAAAATTTGCTTATTTTTATGACTGGACCATTAACTGGAACATTAGCACCAGCATCTGGAAGAACGATAGTTTGTGGTGTTGCTCCTCAAGTATATCCAACGCCATGGTTTACTCGTTCAAACATGGGTGGACAATGGGGATCGGAATTAAAATATGCTGGTTTCGATGGAATAATAATCAAGGGAAAATCTGAAAAACCAGTATATCTATACATTCATGATAATGAAATTGAAATAAATGATGCAAAAGACTTATGGGGATTAGATACATATTCTACTCAAAAAATGATTTTAAATAAACATGGAAAAGATGTAAAAATAGCATGTATAGGTCCTGCTGGAGAGAATTTAGTTCGTATTTCTGTAATTTTAACTGAAACTGAAAGTGCTGCTGGTCAAGGAGGATTTGGAGCAGTTATGGGTTCAAAAAATCTTAAAGCTATTGCTGTTAAAGGAAGCGGATATGTAAAAATTGCTGATCCAGAGTTTTTCTTAGAACTTTGTTTAGCAATAAAGAAAGAATTAACTACAACTCAGCATATTCCTATTAAACCATCTCTTGATCCTGAACAATCCATTCATGGACAAAGATTACAAAATTGTAGTCATAGTTGTTATGTTCATTGTTGTCTTAATCATTTCTATAAATCTGTTCCAGGAATTGTCTCTCCTGGTATAAATACTGGGCAATTCCATTGTATTTCTCCATTATTTCCAGGAATTCCTAATACATATTATGATTGGAATCCTGGTTTTAGAGGAGGTTTTGAAGCATCTGTTTTATCAAATAAATATGGAATTAATCAATGGGAACTTATAATAGGTACTTTTGCATGGCTTAGAAAATTGAAACAAGAAGGTATTTTAACGCATATAGATGGAATGGAAATAGATTTGAATGATCCAAAATTTTGGTATATGATACTTAAAAAAATAGCTTATAGAGAAGGTAAAATAGGAAATGCTTTAGCTGAAGGAGGGCCTAGAGCAGCTGAAATTTTAAATATTGGAAAGGAATATATTCCATTATTCTGGGCTGCTTATGGATATACTGGTCATTGGGATGGTAGAGGGGATAAAATAAATCCAATATTCTATCCAGTATGGATAGTATCTGCAATACAATGGGCTACAGATACAAGGGATCCATTTAGTTCTTCGCATGATTATGTTGCAGGTGTAAGCTTATGGTCTAAAGTTATAAAATGGGAAGATATATATAAAATTTCTGAAAAAATTTATGGATCAAGTAAAGCAACAAATTTAGAAACACCTTATGAATATAAAGCTCAACCTGCTATATGGCATCAACATCGTAGTGTTCTAAAAGATTCTCTTATACTATGTGATTGGGCTTTTCCAAGAATATTTAGCTTAGCTACAGAAGATCATTATGCTAGAATAGAAACATCTAAAGGAGTTATAGAAGGACCATTTATTGAATACTATTTCTTTAAAACTGTTACTGGCTTAGATATAAGCAAAGAAGAATTAGATAAAATTACTGAAAGAATATTTAATTTAGAAAGAGCAATACAAATAAGAAATCATAATCGTTCAAGAAAAGATGATGAAGCTATTATTCCATACTTTGAATATGAGGAATTTTTTGTAGGACCATTAGGAAAACGTGAAAAATTGGATAGAGAAAAATTCAAAAAATTATTAGATGAATATTATGAATTAAGAGGATGGGATATAGAAACAGGACGTCCAAAAAGTGAAAAATTAACTCAACTTGGTTTAAAAGATGTGGCATTAGAACTTAAGAAGTTAGGTTTAATAAATTAAAACCCTTCATTTTTTATTTTTTAGCTAACTTAACATAATTTTTTAATATTCCAATACCTTCTATCTCAGCTTCAATTATATCTCCATCTTTTAAACCATCTTCAGGACCTGCTGGAGGGCTTGCTGTTGATACTATATCTCCTGGTTCTAAAGTCATAATTTCAGTTAAAAATTCGATTATTTCTGGAATTTTAAATATCATATAACGAGTATTAGATGCACATTCTATTACTCCATTCCTTTTTCTAATTATTTTTAGATTATTAACATCCTTTAATTGATCTTTAGTAACTATCCATGGTCCTACTGGAGAAAATGTATCAAATGCTTTCGACCTTTGTTGATATGAAAAATGTCCAATTTTCTTCATTTCAATATCATGAGCTGTTATATCACTAAATATAGTATATCCAAAAATATATTTTTCAGCATCATTTCTTGAAACAAATTTTGCTCTTTTACAAATTATAAAAGCAAATTCAAATTCATGAAAGAGACAATTAGAAGTAGTTTCTGGTATTTTTCCTTGAGGAATATATATTGTATCTTCATGACCTATTAAAGTTGAAGGTGCTTTAAGAAAGAAATATGGTACTTCAGGTTTCTCATAACCAAGCATTTTTCTATAATCTTCATAATTTAATCCTATACAAACAATTTTAGATGGATTCATTATCGGTGGTCTAAACTTAACTTCACTTAAATCATAAAGAATATTGCGCTTTTTTGCTTCGTCTTCTTTTAACTTATTAATATATTTGATTAAATTATTTAATTCTCTATTAAAAATTGCATATCTTTTGATAACACTTAACATATCATTTGGCATTATAGCATTCGCAATCTGCTTAGAATCAATAACTTCTAACTCATTTTCTAAATAGAATGTATATGCGACATTAACATCCATTATTTTATTTTCATTAAATACAATTCCAACTTTTATTTCATTCAAATTATTTTTAGGTGAAAAAGTTGCAATTCTCATTTTATATCAAAGATTATATGAAAAATTAATTTATAAATATTTTTGAATAAATTTTTCTTTATTTATCACTTAATTCTTTTATAATAGCTTCAGTTATTTCACTTGTAGAAGAAGAACCACCTAAATCTGGTGTTAAATTTTTTGATTCAAGAAGAATTTTTTCAATTGCTTTTTCTATTTTTATTGCTTCATTTTTATATCCAATATGCTTTAAGAGCATTGAAAGTGAAAGTATTGCAGCTATTGGATTAGCTATTCCTTTTCCAGCTATATCAAAAGCAACTCCATGAACAGGTTCAAATAATGCATATTTTTCTCCAATATTTGCACTTGCTGCTAATCCAAGGCTACCAGCAATACCAGCTGCTTCATCTGATAGTATATCTCCAAAAAGGTTCGTTGTAACTATTATATCGAATCTTTTAGGATTTAGAGCAATATTATATGCTGCAGTATCTATAAGCATATCTTCAAATTCAATTGAAGGATAAAATTTAGAAATTTTTTTACATGTTTCTAAGAATAATCCACATGTTTGTTTTAATATATTAGCTTTATGAATTGCAGTTATTTTTCTTCTCCCTTCTTTTAAAGCATATTCAAAAGCAAATTTTGCTATTCTTTCACAAGCTTTTGAAGATATTATTCTTAAAGCTATTTTATAATCATCTAAGTTGCATTCGAATCCTTTATATAAATCTTCTGTATTTTCTCTAATAATTATTAAATCTACATTCTCATGAATTGATTTTATTCCTTTCCAAGATTTTATAGGACGTATATTTGCATAAAGATCTAGTTCTTGTCTAAGAGTTACAGCTACACTTTTATAACTTTCAGGTCCAAGAGGAGTATATGTAGGCCCTTTTAAACAAATGCCTATCTCTTTAATAGCTTCAATTGTTTCTATGCTTATAGGATATCCTAAAGATTTTTGAACATTATATCCAGCTTCAAAAAATATTGGTTTAATATTTATATTTAGACTTTCTAAAACTTTTATTGCTGAAGATATTACTTCTGGTCCTATCCCATCTCCTGGAATAATAGCTACTTCTTTCATGATTTTTCAAATAAATTAATTAAAAGATATTAATAAATAGTTAAGAAATGTAGGACTATTTAGCTTTTTTCTTAGCAAAATATTCATCAGCAATTTTTTTAACTTCTATATCTGATAAAGCACTTTTTCTTTCTTGCGAATATTCTTTAATTATATTAGTTATATTTTTTAAATCTTCTTCACTAATATTATAGCCTAATTCAATAAGCTTAGCTTTTATTATATGAGAGCCACTTAGTTTTCCTATCACAAACCTACGTTTTTGACCTACTAATTCAGGTGGATAAGGTTCATAGGTTAAAACATTTTTTAGAATAGCATCTTGATGTATCCCAGAAGTATGTGTAAAAACATTTTCTCCTGTAACTGGTTTACTAGCTGGAATCTTTACTCCAGAAACTTTTTCAACAAATTTACATATTTCATACAATTTCTCTGTTTTGAATATTTTAACATCATAGAAATTATGAAGAGCAACAATAACTTCTTCTGTAGCAGCTAATCCAGCTCTTTCACCTAATCCATTTATAGAAGAAGATATAACAGATGCTCCAGCTTCAATCGCTGCTAAAGAATTTGCTAATGCTAATCCATGATCATTATGACAATGAACTTCTA
>CAZHGP010000006.1:36733-49975 GCA_964532175.1 uncultured Nitrososphaeria archaeon | reverse complement strand
ATAAACTTTATTTTAAAGTCTTCTAAATTCTTAAATAAAATGAAGGATAATGAAGATTTAGAATTAGAAAAAATACGTTATAAAAAAATGCATGAATATTTATTAAAAAACATTAAAAGAGAAATAAATAATGAAAAAATATTAGATTCTCCAATAGAGATAAATAATGAAAATTTTAATGAAATTATTAAAAAATATAATAATTTAATAATAGATTTTTGGGCTGAATGGTGTGCACCTTGCAGAATAATGGCTCCAATTATAGAAGAATTAGCTAAAAAATATGCAGGAAAAATTGTTTTTGGAAAAATTAATGTTGATGAAAATCAAGAAGTAGCAGCAAAATTTTTAATCATGAGTATTCCTACATTAATATTCTTTAAAAATGGAAGAGAAGCAAATAGAATTATAGGTTTAGTTCCAAAAGAATTTATAAATAAAGAAATTGGAAAAGTATATGGGAAATTATAAATTTTAAAAATAAATAAAGTGAGAGAAATTGAAAAGTTTAATTTTAGCAGGTGGAATGGGAAAAAGATTAAGACCATTAACTTATGAAAAACCAAAACCTTTAATAGAAGTTGCTGGAAAACCAATATTAGTTTGGCAAATAGAATGGCTAAAAAAATATAATGTAAATGAAGTAATTTTATGTGTTGGATATCAAAAGGAGAAAATTATAGAATTTATTGGAAGTGGTGCAAAATTTGGAATAAAAGTAGGCTATGCTGTGGAAGATGAACCATTAGGAACAGGTGGTGGAATAAAGAATGCTGAAGCATTACTAAGAAATGAGGATAGGATACTTGTATTAAATGGAGATATAATTACTGATTTAAATCCTTTAAAATTAATTGAAGAACTTAATGATGGAGTTGGTGCTATTGCTGTTACACCACTTAGATCACCTTATGGAATCGTAGACGTAGATGATAAAGGATATGCTAAATATTTTAAAGAAAAACCATTAATAGAAAATTATTGGATAAATGCTGGAATTTATTGTTTTACTTCAGAAATATTCGATTATTTGCCTGAGAAAGGAGATATAGAAACAACTGCTTTTCCAAAATTAGCTTTTGAAAAGAAATTAAAAGCAGTTAAATATAAAGATATTATTTGGAAATCAATAGATACTCATAAAGATATTGAAGAAGTTGAAAAAGAGTTGATTTCGACAAAGATTTAAATATTAGAAAATAGAAAAATAAATTGCACTTTAAAGGTGCAAGAATAAAAATAGGGGAAAAGAGAGAGGTAAAATTTGAGTAAAGTATCTAAAATAGCAAACCTTACTCCTTTTTCGCGTGGAGTAAATGTTTTAGCAAAAGTTATTGAAAAAACACCTGAAAGAACTGTTCTTTCAAAATTTGATCGAACAGAGCATAGAATAGTAGAAGCAACAATCGCTGATGAAACAGGAGCTATAACATTAGTACTTTGGGATGATAATATTGATAAAATAAATGAAGGAGATACTATAGAATTAGAAAATGCTTTTGTAAAAGTCTTTAAAAGAAGTATGCAACTTAATGTTGGAAGATATGGAACTTTAAAAGTTTCTGAGAAAGAATTAAAAGAAATTAATACAACGAATAATCTTTCTGAAAAAGAAGTTGAAAGAAGACCTTTTAGAACTGGATTTTCGCGCGAAAAAGGAAGAGGTATATCTAGAAAATAGAATATTAAATTAAGATAATATATAGAATAAAAAATAAGAAATAAAAATATGTACGTATATGACTAAATGAATTCATAACAATAAATTTGATTCTTGAATCTTCTTATGAATTTTGGACATTTTGCACATTCAGTTACTAATACTGGTTGTTGATCTTCAGGACATGTAACAACTTCTATTTTTATTATTCTATATCTTGGTAATGAAGGTTCTTTTCCATGAATTTTTATAAAATCTTCTAATGTTAATTCAGGCGCAAAAACATTTTCTGTATCTATTACAATTTTAAAAGATCTAATAGAAGAAGATTTTTGAGTACTTATAAAACTAGACTGCAATTTTCTCTTCCCTTCCTCTTTTAGCAAGAATTTCAATCCATGGATTATCTTTTAAGAAAGATGGAATATTTTCAGAAGAAGGTGGAGTTATTATTATCTCTTCTTTAGATATTTTTGTTTCAATTATTGGCTTAGATTGGGATTTCAAAATTTTAATTTCATTATTTAAAGATCGAACTATTTCTTCTAAATTGATTAAACGTTTTTTAATATTATCTAATTCTTCTTTAAGCTTTAAAGTTTCAAAAGGAATTAATTTCTCCATTTTCTCTTCTTCAATTTTAGATTTTGTTTTAAAAAATTTAGCTGGAGAAATTTCCATAACTTTTTTTTCATCATAAGATATTATACCTATTCCATATTCTTCAAATGGAGAGCTATCAATTATTGAAACATAAACTTTAGGCATTGCAATATATATTTTATTTACTTCTTCTTTTAATGAGAAAAGTTCTAAAATATTATCCAAAAGAGAATTTCTATCAATTAATTCATCTTTGGATAAAATTCTAACAAAAATTATAGAATCTAATTCATCTTTAAAAATTAAATCTAATTCTTTTTTATATTTAAATTCTTTTTTTAATTCTTTCCATCCTTTTGATAAAAAATAATCTTTTATTTTTTCATACAAAAAAATCACTTCAATATAAAAAATATTTAATAATATTTAAGCCAACCTTCCATTCTATCCCAACTCCATATATAATCATATGGAACAGCATATCCATAAACTATGCATCCACGCCAAACAGAAAATTGAGGATTTTCTGTAAGAATAACATTAGTATCTTTAATCCCTTTTTCTTCAAGAAGTAATTTTATTTTAGTAGCAGAATCTATTGCTATATCTTTTAATTGTTCTGGAACATTCCAATTAAAATTCCCTCCAGATAAAAGTATTTGTTTATATAAATAAGGTTGCAATTCTATTGGACATTTTTCAATAGATTCTGCTATTGCTTCACCAAAATCTAACATTCCTCTAAAATAGAAATCCCCTATTTTAACATCACTAGGTTTAGGCATTCCTCTTCTAAAATAGCTTTGGAAAATTTCATGGTTAGGATTAAAAACATATTCACCTATTAAAAATCTTGTCCAAGAATAATTATCGAGATTTACTATTATTCTAGTTCCTGGAATTTTATATTTTGTAATAAATTTTTCAGGATTTTTTTTAGCATATTCTATAGCTTTATCAAGATCCCTTGGTATAAGGCCAAGATCTTCTTTAATTTTTCTAACAACAATTTCTTCTTTTGCTAAATCTCCATAACCAGAATCTTTTAATATTTCAGCAGTTAAAGCATTAGCATCTCCTCCACCTCTATTTATTGCAAGAATAGCATTTCTTATAGGATATCTTGAAATTGGACAAACTTGAGTATTTCCATGTCCAGATTCAACTACTACGCAAGTAGGAACTTTATGAGATATTGCAACAGCTAATGTTTGTGGAATTATTGTAGCAGCTCTTATTAATTTTTCTTCTTTATTTATATCATCATAAATTTCAAATAGTTTTTCATACATATATTTTGGAGCAATTGCTGAAAGTGAAGCAACTAAATAAAAGCCTTTAAATTTTTCTTCAATAGGTTTAAAAGATTCTAAAGCATATTTACTAATTTCTTTAACAATTCTCCAAGATTTTTCATCATTTTTCTCTATTATACCATTTCTCATTGGATAAATGAGTCTAGTTGATAAATCTTCTCTAGCTTCTAAATAAAGTGGAATATCTTTTCCAACAATAATATCTTTCTCAATACCAGTAATTTTATACATTATAGAAGATTTATCTGGAAAATAACCTCTATTCTCAATTTTTTCAGGTTTTTCACCACAAGTTATAGGACCATATTTAAAATCGCTTGTACCATAATCTGCTCCAAAAACATAAATTTTTTTATATTCTTCTTCATTCATTCCATACATAATTTTATCCTTCCTAGATTTAAACTTATGATTTCTTTAATATATTTCTAATTTTACTAATTAAACCTTTTTCTTCAATTTTTAAAATTTTTAATTTTTTAAATAATTTTTTGAAAATTTCCCTTCCTTCAATATCTCTATCTATTAATGCAGTAATATTAATCATTTCTATATTTGGATAAACTAAAATTTTTAATTGAATATTATCAATATAAGCTATAAAACTATAATTTCCTTCATTTGTTTCTCCAATCCATTTTGAAAAAGTTCCTTTTTTACCAATTTCTTTTAATTCATTAAAATCCATTTTTTTCCTAATACTACATGTTAAAAAGCATTTATTAGAGATTTTCATAATATTTTCTATTAAAGAATCTAGGAAAAAAGGCTCTTTAACTTTATTAAAATTTATTGTAATAGAAACATAATCATTTTCTATGGAGGGGTATTGGAATAAAGATATTTCCCCTCCTTTTAAGAAAAATTTATCCATTTCTCTTTTTTCAATAGGAATATTCTTATTTATAGTTTCTAATAAATAAAACCAATATTCTTTTAAATCTTTAAAATATTTTCTTTTTTGAATATAACAATTAATTTTTCCTGAAATATCAATATTTTCAATATTAAGCATTTTTCAATCTAATTTTTTATTTAAATTAAGGGCGCCACCATGAAAATATTAAATAATCCACTTCTCTTGTTGATAAATTTGGTATAGCTAAAGTAAAATGTTTTTTAACAGTAGTTGCAAGTCTACCTGCTCTAATTATTTCAAGAGCAGAAATTTCTTCTTCAGGCTTTTTTACTTGAACTATAAAAGGCGCATGATCTATTCCAGGACCATATTTATATACTGCAAAATCGCTTCCAAATTTTATTCCAGGAGTAACTATGAAACCTCTATCCCTTAAATCTTTATAAACAAGATATTTTATTAAAAATAATTCATAATTTTTTGTTCCATATTCTATTAACTCTTCTATAGTTAATTTTTTATCTCCTTGAAATATTTCTAAGATATTTTTTTCAACTAAATAAACTGCTTCTATTAAATCAAGTATTAAAGGAGCATTAAAATCTGGTGTTTTTGGTTTTGGAATACCTAAAGGTTTTCCATAAAAACCATTTTTATAAAGTTCTCTACCTTTTTCTATATCCCAAACAATTATATTACCTTCAATTAATTGAGCTTCAATTTTTTCCAATTTTATTCTCTCCTATAGGAGTATTAATGAAAGAGCTCTTAAAGTATTTGCAGCAGATTCAGCTTCATCTGAAATATCTTCAAGCATTGATGCTATTTCTCTTATAAGAAGCATAGGCGCTATTTTCAAATTTCTTTGAAGAATTGTTACAGATAAATTTCTATAAAATTCATCTACATCTTTTTCAGCTTTTTCTGTTTCTTTTATTCTTGCATTAAAAGTTTCAGCATCAAGCGTTACAACGAGTAAAGCTTCTCTAAGTTTTGTAACAACTTTTAAAACAAGATTGCTTAATTCATTTATTTTTTCTAAAATATCTTTATCAGCTTTTAATTGAGCTTTTACAAAACTTAATACTCTAAATGCTGTTCCTTCTGAAAGATCTGCCATTTTATCTATTTGATCTGAAAGCCTTAAAAAATCTTCTCTATTTGGAAGTATCGCGCCTACTTTAGTTATTTCTTCTTCTATTTGCCTTTTTACATTTTTTGCTTCTTCTTCATTTTTTATAACATTCATATATTTTTCTTCTATAATTTTTTCACTTTGCATATTTACTGAACTTTCAATAAGTAAAGATAAAGATTTAACTGTTTCAACAACTTTCCTAATTTGATCTTGAATAAGGGATATAAGTCTAGAATGTATTTCTTCTTCTCTATCTATTGGAAAAACCATTTTATAAAACACCTTATATAATATTATTAATCCTTTTATAAATGTCTTTCTTTCCTTAAGATAATATTTAATTCTTTTATAATATCTTTTATAGATACTCTTTTTTGAAGCCATGTATTTCTATCTCTAAAAGTTACAGTATTATCCTCAAGAGTTTGATGATCTATTGTAATACAAATAGGAATTCCTTGCTCATCAGCTCTCATATATCTTCTACCAATATATCCAGATTCATCATATATAGCTTCAAAACCATTTTTCATAATTAAATTATATACTTCAATAGATTTTTCAATAAGATTTTTTGATTCTAATAAAGGAAATACAGCAACTTCTATAGGAGCAACTTCTATAGGAATATTCATTACTATCCTATTTTCTTTTTCACTATAAGCATATTCTAATGTAATATAAGTTACTCTATCAACTCCAAAAGATGGTTCAACAACATGTGGAATAAAGTTTTCTCCATGTAAAGTCTCTTCTAATTCTATAATCTCAAAAAATTCTTTAGATAAAATAATATCATCAATTTTTATATATCCATTTTTATTAATTTTTTCTTCAATTTCTTTATTATCAATATTATTCAATTTTGATAAAATTATATTTGATTTATCTCCAAAAAATTCTTTGATTTTTTTAATATTAGGTTTAATATTAATTTTCTTAATTTTTTTAGGAATAGGATATTTTCTAAAAGCTTTTAATTCAATTCCACTTTTTAAAGAATGGCGAGATAAATCAAAATCGCTTCTATAAGCATGACCAGAAACTTCAATCCATCCCCATACCTCGCTATAAACAAGTTGATCAAATACTTGTTGTGCATAATGAGCTCTTTCTTCTGGAAGTTTTTCTAAAAAAAATGTTTTATAATTTGGAATACCGAGCATATTAATGAATTTATTTGATAAATACATAAAGTATGCTTGCCATTCTTGTTTAACGATTTTATTAGAAATTAACTCTTCTAAAGAATATTCATTAGGTTCATTAATATTATTTAATCTTTGAGAAGCTGTAAGAATCCTTATTTTTTCATTAATTATTTCTTCTAAATAAGGACATTTTGGATTTTCAGGATCAAACATTAATTCTAATTCCATTATTGTAAATTCTCTTAAACGAATTGGTCCTTGTCTTGGTGAAATTTCATTCCTAAAACATTTACCTACTTGAGCTACTCCTATTGGAAGTTTTTTTCTAGATAATTCATATTCTTTTATAAATTCTGTAAAAATACCTTGCGCAGTTTCTGGTCTTAAAAAATCCATTCTATCTTCAAATGGTCCTACAGTAGTTTTAAACATTAAGCTATGAAATGAAATATTTTTTATTTCTCCATTACAAATTGGACATTTAATATTTTCTTTTTCTATAATTTCTTGTAATTGCTCAATCGATAATCTTTCAATTTCTAAAGAAGATAAATTTGTTTCTTCTTCAATTAAATGATCAATTCTCCATTTTCTACCACATTTAATACAAGTACCTACTTTATCTTTAAAAGATTCTAAGAAACCTGTTGCTTCATACATTTCAATTGGTCCAATATTTGGAGTATCTATTTCAATGAATCCATGTTTTTTAATAAAAACATCACGCCATAAATCTTCTATTTTCCTTTTTAATTTAACTCCTAAAGGACCATATGTTATAAATCCTGCTAATCCACCATAAATTTCATAAGAAGGCCAAAGGAAACCTCTTCTTTTTAAAAGAGATAGGAATTTATCTTTGCTTTCTTTATTCATTTTTTTCCTCCTAATTATTCTATTGAATAAGATTCAACAGGAGTATTACAATTTGGACAAACTCTATTTAATTCAACCCATGCATCTATACATCCTTGATGGAATAATGCTCCACATGCTTTACATTTAGCAGTTGAGCCTACTTCAAGTGGTTGAAGACATATTGTGCACACAGCACCTATTGGAAAATCATCAGTAGGAATCATTACAGTAGTTTGTCTAGGAATTTGAGTAGGAGCTTGAGAAGTTGAATAAGGAATTCCAGGTAAGGTTGTACCTAGAGAAGGTGTAGGTATTACTTCAAATCTTGTTGGTATAAAAGATATTATTATACCTGAAATTAATAAACTAATTGCAGACATTATAGAAATAAATAAACCTACATCATAATATCCTGTTCCAAGTTTAGGTATTTTTATAAATATCATATATATAGGAGATATTAAAGCTATAACTCCTCCTACGAATGCACAAAATGCTTCAACATTTTTCATTTGAGATAATTTTTTTGTTAAAAATGTTGAAAGAGCAGCTAATCCTGCTAAAACTCCGCCAAAAACAGATAAGAATAAAACTTCATTAATCATATATCCTTGAATTGCAATAGATTGAATACTATCGCTTGTATAAACATACCAATTTAAAATAAGTGAAAAAATATGTATGGCTCCAATTATAGCTGTAAGAGAACCCATTCTAAATAATCTAGATTCAGCTTCTTCAATACTCCAATACATTTTTTATTTTCAACTCCAGTAAAACTTCTATAAAGGAAATAAAAAAATAGTATTAAAGCTTTTCCATTTTTAAGCTAAAAAATTGACAGTAAGTTTTATATTATGGTTAAAAAAATATATTTTTTAAGATAAGGTGCTAGATTTTGGGGATATTAGGATCAACTAAAGAAAGAGACGAAGCTGTATTAAAAGAAATACGTGCAAAATTATCTGAATTAAAAGAAACTATTTCATTAGAAATAAGTAGATTTTATGGAAGGATAGAAAATTTAGAAAATAAAGTTTTAGAATTATCAGAAAAAATAAGTAGTTATACAAATTATAATCCAGAAGTATTTAGTAAAATTGAAAATATTACTATTAAAGCTGAAAAATTATCTTCAATATTAACAAGAGTAGAAGATTATGAATTAAGAATAGTGTCTATTCAAGAAGGTTTACAGCATTTACTCGATGTTCTTCAAAAAGAAAGAGAAATTATTAGAGGGGATTTGGAAAAAATATCTAAAGAAAAAGCTGAATTAATAAATATGAAAGAAGAAATACGTAAATGGATGAATGAATTAAAAGAAAAAGAAAATAATTTTAATTTATTACAAGCTTCAGTAAAAGAATTAGAAGATAAAAAAATAAAATTGGAAGAAGAAATTAAAGAACTTTCTTCAAATTATCTTCAAACAATAAAAAATACTTCATTAATGCTTGAAGAACAAATTAGAAAAATGGATAGATCTCTTAAATTTAGAGAAATAAGACTTGAAAGACTTATTAAGAAAGAAAAAGAATTATCTGAAGCAATAGCTAATTTACAAGAAAAAGAAAAAGAATTTAAAGCAATTGAAGAAAAAAGTTCAAATCTTGAATTAAAAGTTCAAGAATTAGAAAAAAGAAGAGAAGCTTTAGAAAAAGATATAAAAAGATTAGAGGAAGAAAGGAATAGATTAGAAAAAATCGTAAAAGATATGAGAAGTGCTATATTAAAACCTTGATTCATTCTTCTTTTTTAATTTTAGTAATAATTTCTGTTAATTCTTGTAAAGTATCAGTTAATACATCCAATTGAGCTACTATTCCCATTAGCATTTCTTTAATTTCTTTTAAGCTATTTTCTATAAAGGAAATTTTTTCAGGATTAATACTTGATGATTCAATTTTAGAAATTTTTTCAATTATTTTTTCATTTTCACTAGATACTAACATTAATGCTTCTGCTATTTTTTTACTACTTTCATATGTAGCTACTTTTCCCTTAGGAGTATCTATATAAGATAATTCTATTTCATATACTTCATTACTACTATTTTTATTTTCATTATTTTCTTCCATTAAACAACCACCTCAAGAATGGATCTTCTACATATAGGGCATGTGCCTCTTAATCTACTCCATTCAATAAAACATGCACGATGCCCTATTGCTCCACAATTTGGACATTTATATACACTATCATTAGGATTAATTTCTAACATACATATAACACATTTTAATTCTTCTTTAATAAGAGCTTTTCTTTTAATAGTCCAATCCCAAAAACCTAAATTTTTCCCTTCCTTAAAAACAATCTTCATTTTCTCTAAAATCTTTTATTAATACTTCTTAATTAGTATTACGTTTTTATTCTTCAATAATAAGTTTAATCGTAAGAGGAGTAAATCTTCTAGTTGTATTTATATGCATATAATCTCCATTTTTAATATTTAATTCTGAAAGTTTTTGATTATCTCTTAAAAGTTTTGTTTTATATTGTATTTCCGGATCTGGTAAACTAAAAGATTTTGCTATTCTTTCTTTTAAATCTAAAATTGTTTCATTAAGAGAAGCTTTAAATTCTACATATCCTGTTTTAAAAGCTTTTCCACATACAAAACAATTTTCATTTTTTTCAAGATTAATTATTTTAAATGAATTAGCTTTTGAATCATAAACTAATAATCCTTTAATTATTTTACCAATACTTTCTTTATGAATAATTTTAAGAATTTCTTGCGATTGTATACCAGCAATCGTTGCAGCAATTGTTTGAAGAGCAGGAAGTTTAGGTTTAAGTTTTTCTTGCAAGCTTAATATAAAATTTCTTGATTCTTCATCAATTTTTTTAAGATGCTCAATAGAAGCATATTTAATATCGTATATAGTTTTAAATCCATTATTAAAAATTTTTGAAACGATTTCAAAATCTATTTCTAAGCCTTGTTGAATTAAATCATTAAATAAATCTTCTGGTGTTCTTCTTTTAAGAGTGCATTCAGCTAATTGAACTTCATTAGGAATTAAATTTTCTCCATGACATTCAATGCATGAAGTTACTCCAGGAATAACAACTTGAACATTTCCATAAAAACCTTCCATTGCTCCATCTACTAATGGCTTATTTAATTCAACAGCTAAAGAATTTAACCATCTTCTAGTAGGCCAATTATCAACACAAGAACATATAATATCTGCTTCTTCAAAAATTTTCCCTTCAAGAAAATGTACATCTATATTATATGATTCAACTTTAACATATGGATTCATTTTTTTAATTCTTTTTTTAGCTATTTCTGCTTTTGGTTTACCTATATCTCCTTTATGAAAAAGCATTTGTCTACTTAAATTTGATAATTCAATAACATCCATATCAACAAGTATTAATTTACCTATACCAACTAAAGCAAGATTCTTAGCTACTTCACATCCTGTAGCTCCTATACCTACGATTAATACAGTAGCTGAACTTACTTTATTTTGATCCCAACCTTCAATAATGATTTGCCTATCGTATCTCTCCATTGATGACATTTATCAAAAAATAAGATTTATATTGAAATAAATATTTTTAAAAATATCTCTATAAAAATGCTAATAATATATCAAACAATAAAAATAAAAAATTAATGTAATAATTAAGTTATTTCATACATTATTTCATTATTCTAAAAAGAAAAATGATTTTAATTTAAATAAAATATTTATTATTATTTTGTTTTTTTGTTTTCTTTTATTATAAATGTTCATTTTTTAAGCTTCAAGAGAAATAAAAAGATAAGGTTTAAGAACTTAACCAAAACTCTCCTTCAAGCATGATATATACGATAATATAAGCATTTGAAAGACATTCGACGAATATAGTTATGAAGATAAATTAATAGTATTAAAAAGATGAGTTATAATTTAAAAATGATTTTATTATCATCGAATAAGCTTAAATAAAAGCTTGATCCTCTCTTGCAAAAGCAAGAATATATTGCCTAACATGTGCTTTAAAAATTTCTGGATTGTATTTTAATTCCATAGCAGCTATAGAATTTAATGGATCATCTGGATTAGGTTCATTAAGTAAATTTCTTAAAGTTTCTACAATTGAGAAAAGATGAATTGAAGGAGACCAATCTGCTTTTAAAAGTGATTCGCATATTCTAGCTGGTTGATCATCGGAAAAATTAGGGTGCCATATTCTTGTATGCCAAATAATTTCTGGTGGAGTGAAAGGAAAAGACCTAGGTACAAAAATTTCTACTCTAAAATATCCATTTTCATATATTCCTGAGCCTATTATAACGCCCATGTAATGAGTTAAATCATTATCAACTATATCGAATAATGGTTCATTTTCTCTCATTAATTTATATTCTAATGCAAGCCTTTTCTCCCACATTAATTCAGGGAGCTCTGCAGTTTGCATTAATTAAGCCCCCTACAGTTCTTGTTATTAAAACTAATTTATCGCCTTCTGAAACTCCTAAATTTGCAAGAGTGTCTGTATCTTTTACAGCTCTACCTCTATAAGTTAATCTAGTTGTATCTGGTGGAAGACGCTTAATAGCGCAAACTTTAGCTTTTATAGCTCCAATAGTAGCTTCTGGAGAAACTTCTAATTCCAATGGACTACCTCCACCTACTGCTGGAATAACTTTTATCTTCATCCCCTTACCCCTTAATTATTAATTTAAAATAATCTAGGATAAATATATTAATTTATGTTTTACTTTATTTAAATTAATAAAAGTGGCTAACATTGAAAGCAAGAATTTATCCTCTTGCATTAGGTAAAATATTAAAACATTCTTTAACTAATTTAGAAAGAGAAGTAATAGGATTACTTATTGGAAAAATGCAAGGTCAAGTTTTAGAAATATGGGATGCAGTAACTGGAGAACAATATGGAAAGCAAGGATTTGTAGAATTAAATGAAGAAATTCAAGCAGAAATTGCTGAAAAATTACAAAAAGAAAGAAAAGGATTAACTATAGTTGGTTGGTATCATTCTCATCCAGGTTTAGGTGTATTTCTTTCAGGAACAGATATTTCTACTCAAAAAATTTATCAAAAACTCTATCCTAAAGCAGTAGCTTTAGTTATTGATCCATTATTGTATAGTAAAACAAAAGAAATTACTGATATAAAATTTAAAATATTTAGAATTGGAAAAAATGATAGAATAATTACTGTACCTACTACTATTGGAATAAGAAAGTCAAAACTTTTAGAAAGTACTATATATGCAATGGATACGCTTGATTTAAGACATATAATAGATATAGATTCTAATCAAAATGCTTTAAAAATTGATAAAAATTATAGAGAGAATAGCAATAGCATGGATAAATATTTTGTAAAAGAAATTAATAATATAAATATAGAATACTTTCCTAATTCTTTTAAAAAATATATTTTATTAAAAATCTCAAAAATTATTTCAAAAATAAATTTTAAAAAAACAGATAAGAACTATTTATTTTTATTAATTATAGCTTTAATAATAGCATTTATAATAATTATCATAAAAAGTTTTATTATAGGTATTCCATAAAGAAAGTGAGTAAAAATGCCTAAAAAAATAGTTATTAAACCTGTTGAAGAAGAAAGTAAAGAAGAAGTAAAGGAAGTAAAAGAAGTAAAAGAGGAAGTAAAAGAAGAAGC
>CAZHGP010000006.1:1838-36633 GCA_964532175.1 uncultured Nitrososphaeria archaeon | reverse complement strand
AAAAGAAGAAGCTATAATAGTTAAGGAAATTAGAGAAGAAATAAAAGAAGGGCCAGAATTAGATGAAATAGATAAAGCATATAAAGAATTAGAGAATAAAATTAATGAAATTAAGCTTAGAGATCATGTATTTCAAAAACTTGTTAGAGATGAAGAAATTCATCCAAAAGTTATTAAAAAGATTCTTTTAAAATGGAATGATTTAAAGAGTCAAGTTTTAGAAGATGCAAAAAGAATAAGGGAAAAATTAATTGTTACAAAAAGCTTAATTGAAGATGAATTTTCAAAAACTGAAGAAGACCTTTATTTAGCTACTATTGAAGTAAATACTATGGAATTAAAATTTAAAGAAAAAGGAGAAGCTAAAAAAGTTGGAAAAATAGAAGAATTGGAAGCAAAAATACCACTTTTAAGACAAAAATTGTTTCAATTAAGAAGTAAAATAAAAGATATAGATGAAAAAATTAATTTTTTGAATGATTTACCAAAAAGAATTAATGAATTAACTACTGCAACTCAAATTCCTTCAGAACTTTATGAAGAACTTAGAAAAAGGTATGGAGCAATATATGGAGATAAATGGGAGGGCATTTTAAAAGGAAATATAGCAAACATAGCTGAAGGTGAAGGTATTCCAAGAGAATATGCTATAATATTAGTATGGAAAAGACTTAAAAGTAGTTAAATTTTTATTTTGAATTATCAATTAATAGATACTTAAAAGATTTATAATAAAGTTTTTTTATTTTTTAAGATATTTGAAAATGGTAAAGATTGAAAAAAAATTGCATAATGATATTCAGCTATTCTGGGCAGATGAAATAGCTGAAAATATATTAAAAGAGTACCAAAAGGAAGAAACTATCATAGTTAAAGCAGGAGCTTCTCCATCAGGAGCAAAACATATAGGGAATTTGAATGATGTATTAAGAGGTTTTTTTGTAGTTGAAGTATTAAAATCAAGAGGTGTAAATGTTAGACATATACATACATGCGATGATAGAGACCCTCTTAGAAAAATACCTGATAAGGTACCTGATAGAGATGGAAAATGGCATGAATTTTCTGAAAAAGAAGTAAAGTATTTAAAAAAATATATTGGATTTCCATATGTAAATATTCCTGATCCATTTGGATGTTGCGAAAATTGGGCAAGACATTTTAATAATGTATGGTTAGATGGAATAAAAGCATTGGGAGTAGATATAGAGAATTATAATAATGATGATTTATATAAAGAAGGATTATTTGATCCTATTATAAAAGAAATTCTCTCAAAAAGTGATGAATCAAGAGAAATAATATCTAAATTTCAAGAAAATATTCCCAAAGATTATGTGCCATTTATTGCTATATGTGAAAATTGTGGAAAATTAACCGGAAAAATAATTAATTTTAATTTAGAAGAGAATATTTTAGAATATGAATGTATTGATAGAAAATTAGCTGGAGAATATTTAATAAAAGGATGTGGATATAAAGGAGTTACAAATTTTAGAGGAGGAAAACTTCCATGGAGATTTGAGTGGCCTGCTCAATGGAAACTATTCAATGTTCATTTTGAACCATTTGGTAAAGATCATTATGAAGGTTCATGGCCATCTGGAAAAGAAATATGTATTAAAATACTTAATCATAAACCACCTTTACCATATGTGTATGAATTCTTTTTAGTTAATGGAGAAAAAATGTCAAGTAGATTAGGTAATGTATATATTACTCAAGATTTACTTAAAATTCTTGAACCAGAAGTAATATTATATTTTTATTCTAAAAATCCTGAAAAACAAAGAAATTTAGATTTATCAAATTTGAATTTATTAGTAGATGAATTTGATAGAATGGAAAAAGTATTTCATGAAGAAATAGAACCTGCGAATGAAAGAGAATATAAATTAGCTAAAAGGATATATCCAATTGTTATGAAAGGAAGAATTCGTAAAATAAGAATTCCATATACTCATGCTGCAACTATTGCACAATTAAAAATGTCTAGAGAACAAATAATAAATGCACTTATAAGAAGCAAAATGGTTGATCCTAATATTACACAAGAAGATATAGACCATATAATTGAAAGAATTGAAATTTCTGGAGAATGGATTAGAAAATATGCGAGTGAAAAATATAAAATTAAAATATTAGAAAAAATTTCAATTAAAGAAGAAGAGATATCAGATAATATGAAGGTTGCCCTTGAAGAATTATCTAAATATATTGAAATAGAAAATGATGGAGAAAAAATTCAAAGTAAAATATTTTCTATAGCAAAAGAGCATGAAATTAATCCAAGCGATTTCTTTAAATTAATTTATAAATTGTTTCTTGGAAAAAATGAGGGGCCACGTTTAGGACCTTTCCTAGCAATTTTAGATAAAAAGTTTGTTATAAATAGACTTAGACTTATAGAGTAATTATCTGCCACATCCAATGCAAGATATTGCTTTAAGGATTATTTCTAAAGTTGGACTAACGACTTCTGTTATTACTGTCGGATAAACCCCTAGAATTACTGCAAGAGCAGCTAATATGCCTATTGGAATAATCATTAATGCTGGTGCTTCTTTTGCATTTTTAACAAGTTCATTTGGTTCACCAAAGAAAACTCTACGAATAGTCCATAAACCATAGCCCGCAGTTAAAACAGCTGATATAATTGCTATTGCAGTAACCACTGCCCTTATAAAATCTGTACTAGTTGATAAAGCAGTATACATAGAACCTGCGAATATAAACAATTCTCCCCAAAAGCCTAGTAATGGAGGGACTCCTGCTAATCCTAAGAAGCTAATTAAAGAGAAAATTGTTGTATATGGCATTTTACTAGCTAATCCTTGTAAATCACTTATTCTTCTAGTTTTAAATTCATGCATGAAAATTCCTGAAACCATGAAGAGAACTGCTTTGCAAAGTCCATGGCTTACATAAAGAAGTACTGAACCCATTATACCTATGAATGAAAGAGAAGATATTCCAAATAGCAAATAGCCCATTTGAGAAATGCTAGAATAAGCTAAAAGTCTCTTAAGATCATCTTGAGCTATAGCCATTAATCCACCATAAACCATCGTGATCAAAGCAAGGATAGATAAAGAAGTTGTGAAAGGCCATGAGTTTAAAACTCTTGGAAAAGCATAGTATATTATCCTTATGGCAGCATACCCGCCTATTCCGATCATTGCAGGAGATAACAATGCACTTATAGGAGTTGGAGCTTCTGCATGTGTATCTGGAAGCCATGTGTGTAATGGAAATACTGCCATTTTTACAAAGAAACCTATGAGTATTGCTATCACTATGATTATTATTAATGTTAAATCTACTCCAACAACTCTACTTGCAATTTCGAAGATGTCAAATGTGCCTGCTAAAGAATATGTTGCAACTATCCCAGCTAAAAGAGATAGCGCGCCTGCTTCAGTGAACATAAAGTATTTGAATGCTATCATTTCTTTTGGACCTGTTCCCCATATGCCTACCAAGGCCCATGATGGTATTAACATGAATTCGAAGAAAAGAAAGAATGCTGCTAAATTCGTTGTTAATACTGTTCCTATCATTCCACTTGCATAAAGAGAATATAAAGCAAAATATGAGCTTAAGTTATGTTCATGTTCCATGTACGGTATAGAATATATAGCCACTACAAGAGATAATAAAGCAATTGTTAAAGCTATTGGTGCACTTATTCCATCAGCTACAAGAGTAAAATCTCCTACATATGGAGCCCATTTGTATCTAGCTTCAATTTTTGCATCTGGAGCTATAGGAAGACTAACCATTACTATTGCAAGTAAGATAGTACTATACAAAAGAGATATAGCAACAATTATTCCAGTATATTTCTTTAAATACTTTCCAGTTATTAAAGCTACTATTGAAAAAACTAGCGGTGTAAATACTGCTTGTATTAAAAATTGTCCTGAATCTATCATTTTTCATATCACCTCTTATATAATCATAATTTTAATAATTAAAAGGATTATAAACATACCTATCATAATTCCCATTAGATTATAGTTTAATATTCCTGTATGAGTTTTTCTAAATTTATTACAAAAAGCAGCTCCAGCTCTAGCTAAAATATAATTGAAATTATCTATGCCAGACAATTCTATTACTTTTAAAGACCATTTACTAAAGCTTACTACGAAGTTTGCTAATACATAATTAAATTTATCTATTATATTCAATTCTATTTTTCTCCATATCGCTTTACTTAAATCTATTAAAGGATAAACAAAGAATTTATAATAAAATCTATTTATATAATACCTATTATAAAGAAATTCTCTAATACTATTTAAGAATGGCCTATGTTTCATTATTCCTTTAATATCAATACTTCTTTTTACATATATGAAATATGATGGAATTGCTCCTATAGCTAAAACTATTACTGAAGTTATTGGAACAATTAATGATAAAAGTTCTTTTGGAGCAGCACTACCAAATTTAGAGAAAATAATCATTTCTCCTAAATATTCATGAAATGTTTCTTCAAGCCAACTTTTTGCAAATGGTCCTATTAAACCAAATAATATTGTTCCACAAACAAGTAAAGCATAAGGAACCCACATTATTTTTGGAGCTTCATGAATATGATGCCCTTCTTTTTCAAGTTCTTCTAAATGATGGCTTTTCTCTCCAAAAAATACAATCCCTATCATTCTAATACTATAAAAGCTTGTTATAATAGCACTTATAGCTGCTAAAATGAATATTAAATATTGATTAGCTAATAAAGTAGATTCAAGAATCATATCTTTACTCCAAAAACCGCTAAACAAAAATGGAAATCCCATTAATGATAAAGAAGCTAATAAAGTAACCCAGAAAGTTATTGGCATATCTTTCCTTAATCCACCCATATCTGTCATAAATCTTGATTCACATGCATGAATTATAGCTCCTGCAGATAAGAATAATGCAGCTTTAAACATTGCATGGCTCATTAAATGAAAGACCCCTGCAACATATCCTATTATAAAATCAGCAGTCAATCCTGCAACTCCAAGAGCAGTCATCATATAACCAAGCTGGCTAACAGTTGAATATGCAAGAACTTTCTTTATTTCTTTTGAAACAATTGCTTGAGAGCCTGCTATAAAAGCTGTAATAATACCTATCCAAGCTACTACATAGAAGAAAATTATTAAATCATTTGGAAATGTCCCAATCCATGTAGCTTTATAAATTATTGGGAAAATTCTTCCAACAAGATATACTCCAGCTTTAACCATTGTAGCAGCATGTATTAATGCACTAACTGTTGTTGGTCCAGCCATTGCATCTGGAAGCCATTCCATTAATGGAAGTTGAGCAGATTTTCCTACTGGACCACCAAATAATAAAATAGTAGCTGGAATTAATATATACATAGGAACTTTATTTATAGCTCCTTCTTGAAGCTCAATAAAATTCAATGTTCCACTAAATGCAAGTATCATAAACATTCCTATGAGCATTGATATATCTCCAATCCTAGTTGTTATGAAAGCTTTCATTCCACAATGTGATGGAGGATATGCTTCAGGTTTTTCTCCAACCCAGCATTTAAGCCAATCTTTCTCAGAATCTTTATACCAAAAACCAATTAAACCATAGCTACATAATCCTACTCCTTCCCATCCAAATAGCATTTGTATTAAATTGTCCGACATTACTAATAATAGCATATTCCCTATAAAGAAATTCATAAAGAACCAATATCTTGTAAGACCAGGATCTCCATGCATATAAGCTAATGAATAAACCATAATTAAGAAAGAAATTATAGCAACAACATTTGCCATAATTATGCTTAACGGATCTAATAGAACTCCTACTTTTAACTCACTTAATATTGGCGCATTTGGAATTCTTATCCAATCCAATTGATTATTTATTGGCCAATGTATTCCATGCTCAAAAAGTAAAGGAATAAGAGAAATTGTTGAAAGCATTGCTAATAAAGAAAAGAAAATTGCTCCATAATCTCTAGCTTTAGAATGAATTTTAGCTAATATAGGAGTTAATAAAGCTCCTAAAATTGGGAAAAACCAACAAAGCCAAGCTTGATAAATAAATTCATTCATTTTTAAACACCTCCTAAAAGATTATTAGAAGCTAATTCAACAATTTTAATAAATAAATCCAATTTAATTGTTATTAAAATACATAATATTGCTAAAACAATTATTGGAAATACCATTGATAAAGGTGCTTCATGAACTTTTTCAACAATTTCCGTAGGTTTTTTTAACATTATCCTTTGAGTTAACCATAAATAATAAGAAGCTGCAAAAATACTATTTAAAATAACAATTATAGAAATTATTATCATAAAATTATTTCCAGGAATGCTTAAACCAGCTAAAATTATGAATAATTTACTCCAAAATCCACTTAATGGAGGAATTCCTGCTAAATTGAATAATCCAATAGATAAAGATAATCCACTTAAAGGCATTTTTTTACCTATACCTTCAAGCTTAGAAATTGCTCTAGTTTTAGCTTCATGAGTAAAACATCCTGAGCATAAGAAGAGTAGCCCCTTACTGATTGCATGATTTAAAATATGCAATAATGCACCAACTATAGCTATTCCAGCAATTGAAGCTTCTTTTAAACCATAATGAGTTAAAACATAAGCACCTATTCCTCCTCCAACAAGAATATAGCCTATGTTAACAATGCTTGAATAAGCTAATAATCTTTTTATATCTTTTTGCATTAATGCCATAAAATTGGCTATAGTAATTGTTAAAACTCCAAAAATCATTAAAATTGTTCCAAAATCAAATATTTTTGGTTGGAATATTGTAAATAAACTTCTAAAAATAGCATAAACCCCAGTTTTTATAACAACCCCTGAAAGCATAGCACTTATAGAGCTTGGAGCTGCAGGATGAGCATCTGGTAACCAAGTATGCAATGGAACCATTGCAGCTGTCACACCAAATCCAACAATTATCATACATATTATAAGATATAAAAGAGATAATGGAGCTGAGCCATTTCTATATATTGTTTCAATTGCTAAATGTAATTTTGTAAAGTTTAAGCTTCCTACTAAGCCATATAATAAAGAAATACCATATAAAGAAATTAAAGATCCAATAGTACTCATAACTAAATATTTAAATCCTGCTTCAACTGGTTCCCATTTATATTTTCTAAATGAAACAAGAGTATAAGATGCTATACACATCATTTCCCAAAAAACATATAAATTGAAGAAGTCATTTGAAAAAGCTACTCCAATCATTCCAGCTACAAGGATTAAAAGTAATGAATAATATTTATCTAATCCACTATCAACCTCCATGTATTTAATAGAATATATTGAAACTAGCAATCCTAACCCACAAAATATGATTGCCATGTATAAACTAAGATTGTCTACTCTTAATTCAACTCCAAGTGGAGGACCGTAAGGGTCTATTGAGAAACTTTGTGGAAGATTTCCAGAAAAGCTATAAAGAATAATAAAAGCTATTGAAAAAGCAGCTATAGTAACAATATCCTTAATTTTCTCAAATCCTATTTTTTTACCTAATAAATCCATTAATGGAATTATAGCAGCTGATCCAAGTAAAACAATAATTGGTTGTAATATCATCATTTTCTACCACCTTAATCTTCTCAATTTTCTTAAATCTATACTTCCATAATGTCTATAAACATTAAGTATTAATGATAAAGCTACAGCAGCAATACATGCAGCGATAGAAATAGAGATTATAACAATCGATTGAGCAAAATAATCTACACCATATGTTGAAAAACCAAGTGTAATAAAGTTTAAATTTATAGCTGAAGTAATTATTTCTATTCCAATAATTGTTTTAATCATATTTCTTTTAGAAGAAATGCAATAAAAACCTAATATTATAAGCAAAATAGAAGTAGTTAAATATATACTCAATATCTCATTCATATTCTTCCTCCTCCTTTTCTTCAATAATAGGTTCTTCAATAACTGCTTCTTCCATTGCTCCTTCACCTTTTTCAATTCTAAATAATGCAGCTATTGCTGCAGCAGAAGCAAATACAATAAAACCTTGTATAAAAACATCAATTGATCTATATGTCCAAATGAAATATGGTTTTTCTTCAAGAGAAGGGTTTCCTAAACTTTGTGGAATTGGAATAAATTTTGAAAAATCTATTGCATAAAAAGATATTACTACTAATATAAGAGTTACAATTATTATTGATAAAATTTTTTCCAATTTCATTCTATTCTCCTCCTCTTTATAGTGTGCATAGCTGCTAGGAATAGAACTGTTACAGCACCTGCATAAATAGCTAATTGGAAAACAGCTACATATGGTGCTCCTAGAATATAGAAAATTATTGCTAAAAATATACTAAATATAGAGAAAGAAAGGATAGCTTTTGTTAAATCTTTTAATTCAATTGATAATAAAGCAAATAATATTAAAAGGAAAATTAATACTAAATGCAATATTATATCATTCATTTTATTTCACCACAAGAGTTTTTCTATCAAATGCTATAATTTCAAAATCTTTTGTAAGTTCAATAGCATTCTTTGGACAACTTTCTGCACATTGAGCACAAAAAGTACAACGATCCAAATAGAAAATTGGTCTTTTACCTTTCTCATCAGTTGTCATTTCACATGCTCCAGATGTGCAAACTGTTGCACATACTCCACAGCCAATACATCTGTCTCTATGAAAAGAAATTTTCCCTCTATATCCTTCAGGAATATGTACCAATTCTCTTTCTTTGAAAGGATATAATACTGTGGCTCTCTTTTTAAATAAATGCTTATACAATTCTTTAAACATTGCCATTTTAAATCACCAATCTAACTAAAAAGAATTGTAAAACTGATAATGGTAATAAATAATTCCATGAAAAATTAACCATTTGATCTATTCTAAGACGAGCAAATAAAGCTCTAATAGTTGATAAAATTAATAAAACAATAATAGTTTTTATTATAAAGTAAAGTGTATAAAAGAAAGGTTCTAAACCAGCTATAGTTGGTCCTAATGGACCACCAAGGTAAAGTGCTACAGCCAAACCAGAAACATAAACTAATTCTAAATCTCTAGCAAATCTAAATAAAGCTAATTTTCTACCTGAAAATTCTGTTAACCATCCAGCAACAATTTCTTGTTCAGCTTCAGGAATATCAAAAGGAATTCTTTCAAGCTCAGCTTGAGCAGCAATAACATAAATTGCAAAACCTAATGCTTGTGGACCAAATATAAGCCAAGTATTTGTTAATTGATATTTTACTATTTCTGAAATTCTTAAATACCCAACATTTAATGCAACACCAACTATTGAAAGCATTAAAGGTATTTCATATCCAAGCAATTGTAATACTGCTCTTTCAGCACCAACAGCTGAAAATCTATTATTTGAAGATAAACCAGCACAAAAAACCAATATACAAAATAAAGTCATAATAGCTATAGCAAATATTATATCTCCATTAAATGATAAAATTCCACTAGTATTTATTATTGGAAGTAAAAGAGTTGCTGTAAGCATTATTGAGAAAGAGAATAATGGAGTTAAAGTGAAAAGAATTTTATCAGCTGCTTTTGGAACAATATCTTCTTTTGCTATAAGTTTTATAAAATCTGCTAAAGGTTGAAGTATTCCAAATGGTCCTGCATATAAAGGGCCTACTCTATTTTGAAGCTTAGCATAGAATTTTCTATCAATCCATTCATATAATAATGAAATAACTCCTATGAATAAAAATCCAGGAAAAATAAATATTTCAAGAATTTTGAAAGCAAATTCTATTTCAAACATTTTTCATCAACTCTTTTCCCATTCTTTTTTAGAGTATTCTTTTAATTCTTCCCATGACCATATCCATTTTTTATTCTTTTCAATATCTACAATTTGTACTCTTCCTGTACAACAAAGGCAAGGATCAATAGAAGCATATGCAATTGGAACATCAGCTATTTTGACAATATAATCTCCAGTAGAAGTAAGCATACGACATAAGGAAGGAATATTCGCTAATGTTGGAGTACGAACTTTATATCTATAAGGTTTTTCACTTCCATCTGATAAAACGTAATGAAGAAGCTCTCCTCTTGGAGCTTCAACTCTAGTAACTGCTTCACCTTTTGGAGGTTTAAGAGGGAGTTTAATTCTTATAGGCCCTTTAGGCAAATGATCTAAGCAATATCTAATCATATTTATACATTCGAAAATCTCATCTACACGTACTAGAATTCTTGAAAAAACATCACAATATGGATAAGTTATTACATTGAATGGAACTTCATCATGAGCAGCATAAGGAGCATCTGCTCTAACATCATTTTTAACATTTGAAGCTCTTAATAGAGGGCCTACTGCACAAAGATTAATTGCATCAATGGTTTTAAGGATCCCTACATCTTTAGTTCTATTGAGTATTGTTGGTTCAGCTGCTGCAACACTTTTATAATATTTTGTACGTTCTTCAACTATATCCATTGTTTTCCTTATTTTATATTCAATATCACTTGTAATATCTCTTCTAACTCCTCCAATTGTTGTATAAGCAGTATTAACTCTATTGCCTGTTATTGTTTCAATTAAATCCATAACTCTTTCTCTATCTCTCCAAACATACATAAACAATGTTTCAAAACCTATTTCATGACCAGCTACTCCAAGCCATAAAAGATGACTATGAATCCTATTCAATTCTTCAATTATTACTCTTAAGTATTGAGCTCTTGGAGGAATTTCTTTATCATAAAGTTTTTCAACATTTAAAGTATAACAAACTGTATGAGCAACATTACATATTCCACATATCCTTTCAGCTAAGTAAATATTTTGAATATAGTTTCTATACTCCATTGCCTTTTCTATTCCTCTATGCATATAGCTCACATCTACATCTACTCCAACAATATATTCTCCTTCAACTTCCAATTTTAAAAGTATAGGCTCTGGAAGAGCTGGATGTTGTGGACCTATTGGTATAGTGAATGATGACATTTTCATACACCTCTTAAAGGTTTAGGATGCTCAGGCTTATATTCTTTTCTTAATGGGTATACTCCTTTTGGCCAATCTTCAGGAAGAATTACTCTTTTAAGATTTGGATGTCCTATGAAATTAACTCCAAGCAAATCATATACTTCTCTTTCATAAAAACTTGCACCTGGAATAATATCAGTAATAGTATCTATTTGAGGGTTATTTTTATCTATAGAAGTTTTAACATTTATTGTTATGCTCCTTCCTAAATGAGCAATTATTTGTATTTCATTTCCCATATCTATTCCAGTTATAGTTTGTATATGTGGAATATTGAAATTTTCAACGATAAATTTAATAACTTCTTTATAAGACTCTTTAGGAACAACTATATTAACTATGTTTTTTCTAGGTATTGAAGATTCTATTATTTTTTCTTTAAAAGCTTCTCTTAATTTATTTAAAAGTTCTTCATCACTCATTTTTTAACCACTTCTAATCTTTTTTACAAGAGTTGCAACAGCTTGGATTATTGCTTCTGGCTTGACTGGACAACCTGCAATATATGCATCAACTGGAATTACAGCATCTAATCCTTCATAAACATTATAACAACCTCTAAATGCTCCTCCACTCATAGTGCATGTTCCTACTGCAACAACAAATTTTGGATCAGGGATTTGTTCATATATTCTAACAACTCTATCTTTCATTTGTCTTGTAATAGGACCAGTCACAATGAATATATCTGCATGTCTTGGACTTCCTTTAAGAAGTACGCCAAACCTTTCTAAATCATAACGTGGAGTTAAAGCTGCTAAAATTTCAATATCACATGCATTACATGCTCCTGTACAAAGATGCACAATCCATGGGCTTCTTGACCTAGCCCAATTTATTATACCCATGTTACCTCAACCTTTTTTAACTTTTTCTTCTTAAAATAAATAATGCAATGAATAATAGGAAACAATAAATTGATGTAAGAGCTAATAGGATTGGTTTAAAAGGATTTTCAGGTGGAAAACCCATTGATAAAACTAGAATCATAGCAACAATATCAAAAACCATGAAAAGAGCAGCATAATCAAATAAATGAATTACAACAGGAACTTTTTCAGCTGGAAAATCTTCTCCACATGCATATGAAGAAATTTTATCTTTAGATTTAGGTGGATTAGGAGCAATTTTCCCAGATAGTATATACATAATAATTGTGATAAAGAGTGAGAGAATGAAAATAGTTATAGGAGAAGTTATAATGCCCAGCATATTTAAGCGCCTCAATTACATTCTTCAACTAAATTTTGAATTAAATAAAAGTTTTTCCATTACAAAAGTGTAAAAAAAAAGAATTATTATTAAATTACTTTTGATATATTTAAAAAAATTAGATTAAAAAAATTTTAATTATTCCTATTTATAATAATTAAAAAATAAAAAATGAATTTATTTGTAATCATTTTTATAATGGAATTCTTTATTATAGCTTAATTTTATAAAAGAGAATTTTTAATTTTATTCTTTTTTAAAAAATCTTGATTTTAATTTAGATTAAATATATTGAAGAAACTATAGAAAAAAATTTAACAATAATTTAAATATTCTAAAACATTAATGATAATCTTAGTTGCTTTAATACTTGCTTTTTCTACTATTGGAGAAATATTTAATCCAAACTCTATGGATTTTGGTTGAATACCAAAAATTATTGTTTTTATACCCATGCTTTCATATAAAAATTTAGATAAAAGCGATAATGGTAAAGTATGAGTTGAAACTATTCCAACTTTACTTAATTCTTCAGGAAATATCAATCTTATATCTCCAGGTTTTCCTTTAAAATCAACAGCATCTATTATTATTAAATGAGAGGGTTTAAATTTTCTTATATGACCAATAAAATTTTCTGGAACAGTTTCTGAAATAATTATTTTTAAATATTTAGAAGAATATTTTTCTAATCTTTTAGCAATTTTTAATCCTACTATATCATCTCCTCTTAAAGGATTTCCAACACCCATTATAATAATTTTTCTCGCATTTTTTAACCATTCTATTAAATTTTCTTTAAGAGACATAAAACAATTGTTTAATATCTAAATTTATTATTTAAAAATTTTTATTCAACAATAAGAAATTATGAAATGAAAATAAATTGATAAAGATTGGATTAATAGGTAAAACAAATACTGGAAAAACAACTTTTTTCAATGCAATAACTATGAAGTCTGCAGAAGTATCAACTTATCCATTTACAACAAAAGCTCCTAATATAGGAATTGGAAATGCAATAACTCTTTGTGTATGTAAAGAATTTAATGTAAAAGATAATCCTAAAAATTCTGCATGCAAAAATGGATGGAGAATAATACCAATAGAAATAATAGATTTACCTGGATTAATAAAAGGAGCATGGGCTGGAAAAGGGCTTGGAAATGAATTTTTAGGAGTTGCTTCTCAATCAGATGCTTTGCTTCATTTTGTAGATGCTTCAGGAAGCATTGATGCTGAAGGAGTTATAACTGAACCTGGTACAGGGGATCCAATAGCAGATTATTATGATATAGAAGAAGAACTTATACTTTGGTTTTTAAAAAATTTAAGGAAAAATGAAGAAAAAATAATAAGAGATTTAAAAAGTGGAAAAGATTTAGTATCTTCAATAACAGATGCTTTAAGAGGATTTAAAATAAATGAAGGACATGTAAAAATGGCTTTAATTGAAAGCAATTTGGAAAATAAAGATTTTGAAAATTGGAATCAAATAGATGATAGAAAATTTATTGAAAAATTAAGAGAAATATCTAAACCAACATTAATAGTAGCAAATAAAATAGATTTACCAACTGCAAAAGAAAATTTTGAAAGATTAAGAAATGAATTTCCAGATAAAATAATCGTGCCATGTAGTTCAGAAGCTGAATTAATACTTAGAAAGGCTGAAAAGAAAGGATTGATAGAATATATTCCAGGAGAAGAATCTTTTAAAATATTAAATGAAGAAATGTTAACTGAAAAACAAAAGTGGGCTTTAAATCAAATAAATTTGAAAATATTTGAAGAATATTTAAGAACAGGAGTCCAATTTGCTATAAATGTAGCAGTTTTTAAATTATTAAGAATGAATGCTGTTTATCCAGTCTATGATCCTGAAAAGCTTAGTGATAAAGATGGAAATGTTTTACCAGATGTATTTTTAATGCCTCCAAATTCAACAGTATTAGATTTAGCAAAACAAATTCATACAGAACTTGCTAAAGGAGTATTATATGCAATAGATGCTAGAAGCAAGCTTAGGCTTCCAGTAAATTATCAATTAAGAGATAGAGATGTTATAACAATAGTTTCTACAAGAGCAAAAAAATAAAAATTTTCTTATTTATTTAAAATATTTCATCCTCCACCAACTATTCCTGTAATAGATAATATACTATCATTATTTATTTCATCTTCATTTAATTTTGGTATAGTTTTCCCATTCAATATTATTAATACATCAGGCTTTACTTCATTTTTTTCTGTTAATAAAATATTTTTAAAATTAAAACCATATTTATTTATTAAAATATTTATTAATTCTGATAGTTTTATTCCTTTATCAATAGATATTTCTTCTATATGTTTTCCAGTTATTGAAGTAATTGGTGCTCCATATATTATTTTTATTTTTATTTTCATAATTTTCTTATATTTATTACATTTAAAGAATATAAAAATTTTTAAATTTTCTTTAATTCTTTGGCTATATCTTCTAATTCTAATTCTTTAAGTTTCTCAATAGTAGGTATTCCTGTTTTAATATCCCATCCCATTGCTTCATAAAATTCATTAAGCATTAAATCTAAGTTTTTAACATGTTCTCCTTTTGCTGGACCAGTAGCTATTGGTTCATACATTCTTTTTGGAAGTTTATCATCTTTTCTAGTAAACCCTTCTCTTACATTAAAGCATCTTTTTAGATTATATACTCTCTCAGCAATTTTCATTAATTCATATTCATTAATTTCTATTCCAGTAAGTGAAGAATAAATATTTACATAATCTTTAACTGTTATCATATTACCTTCAGAACCCATTGAAGAAAATTGGCACATTCCCATTATTTCTGGAATTTGACCAAATATTGCAAAAAATCTATATGCTATACCTTTCCCTTCTTCAATAAATTTACCTTTTGGAGGCCATGGCAAACCAAATTGTTTTAAACCATAATCATTTAAACTTTCTGGACTTCTATCATATAAACCTGGAAAACCTGAATGAACATGACATCCTCCTCTATATTCTACAGCATATTTTATTGCCATTATTCTTGTTTCTCCTCTAGGATCATGAGCAGGCATTTCAAGTCCTTTTGTATGCAAAGCAAGCTCAGGAGCTCCATGACCTATTTTTTCAGCTGCTCTCATAACTCCTTCAGCTAATAAATCTCCTATCCCTTCTCTTTTAGCTATTAAACTTATTAATTTTATCATAGTTTCAGGATTATCCCATTCAAGCTTTATTCCTTTAATTAAATCTTCTTTTATCCATCCTTTTTCATAACATTCTATAGCAAATGCTATTACATTTCCAGTTGAAATAGTATCCAAGCCATAGTTGTTACATAGATAATTTGCTTTTATAATTGCTTCAAGATTGCTTATACACATCCATGGTCCAAGCATATCTGCTGTTTCAAATTCAGGTCCTTCATGAGGAGGAGTTGCCCATATTCCATGTTTAACTTCAGAATATCTTCCACAACCTATTGGACATGCAAAACATGCTCTCCTTTTTATAAGATATTTATTAGATAATCTTTCAGTTGAAACATCTTCAGCTTTTTCAAAAAATCCAGTATATCCATATTTTGTTGGTAATGCTCCCATAGCATTTAAAACTGTTATAGCATTTATTGTTCCAAACCTTCTTAAAGCAGTTTTTTTAAGAAGAGCTTTTTCAGCTTCTGTAACAACTTCGTAAAATTTTTCTGGATTTGAAATTTCTATATCTTTTTTTCCATTTACTGCTATAGCTTTTAAATTTTTAGAGCCCATTACTGCTCCTCCACCACATCTTCCAGCAGCTCTATCTCTATCATTCATAACTGCTGCAAATCTAACCATTTTTTCTCCTGCAGGACCTATGCATGCAATTGATGCTTCAGGATCTTTAATTTCTTCTAAAATTATTTCAGTTGTTTCATGAACTGTTTTTCCATATAAATGCTGAGCATCTTTAATTTCTACCTCTTCATTATTAATCCATATATAAACAGGTTTATCAGATTTCCCTTCAATTATTATATGATCAAAACCTGCATATTTCATTTTAGGGCCAAATATTCCACCTGAACGAGATTCTCCAAATGCATTTGTTAAAGGAGATTTAAAGCATATTTCATAACTTCCTGAACATGGACAAAGTGTTCCAGTAAGTGGTCCAGTTGAAAAAATTATTTTATTTTCAGGACTTAATGGATCTATTTTAGGTTTTAATTCATACCATAGAATTGCAGCAGCATAACCTGTGCATCCAATATATTTTTTAATAAAATCTTCTCTTAAAGGTTCTTTTAAAATCTTCTTTTTACTTAAATCAATTCTAAGAATTTGACCAGCATAACCAAAAATTTTCTTATTCATATGCTCACCTCTATTTAGGATATGGTTCAAGCGGTATGGATTCTTTCTTTAATAGCTTAGATATTATTAAATTCTTATAATAAACTGCTTTTGTAGCATCAATATATTCTAAAACTTTTTCCGGACAATTTTTTACACATTCAGGTTCTCCATTACATAAATCGCATATTAATGCTTTTTTTGTTATAGGATCAATTGTTGCAGCACCATATGGACAAACAAAGACACATTGAGCACAACCAATACATTTATCATTTAATACATTTATTGCACCATTTTTCTTATTTCTTACTATTGCTCCTACTGGACAAACATTTATACATAAACCACATTGTATACATAATATTGGAGAATCTATGTATGGCTCACTTCTAATAACATGTATTCTAGACCTTGATGGATTATTAACTTTAAAATGATGAAAAGAACAATATAATTCACATAAGCGACAACCTGTACATTTTTCAGGATGTATTATTATATTTTTCCACATATTCAAAACCCTTTAATAAATAATGAAATTTATCATTTATATATATTTTATACTTCTCCACATTCACAAAAAGCTTCCCTAATCCTATCGTATAAATATTCAATTCCAAAACCAGTAATTGCTGAAATAAATGCTATAGATGTTTCAGGAATATATTTTGCATAAATTTTTAATAATTCTTTTGAAATTTCTGAAAGCAAACCATAATCTTTTGAAATATTTTCATATAAATTTTTCCAATTTTTAAATAATTTAATTCTTTCTTCATTAACCTTATCTACTTTATTTAATATTGGTATAACTGGTATTCCAAGTCTAAGTCTAGTAGATATGCTTAATCCAAGAAATACTATTGTATCTGAAATTGTTTCTGCTGTTTCAGGATCAATTAAGAAGATAGCTTCTGTTGGGCCATATTTAATAAATTCTTTTGATAATATTGGTCCAAAATTTCTAAATACGAAAATTTCCATTTGTCCAGGAGTATCTACTATTATATATTCATGATTTAAATTTACTATTTCTTTAACAATTTTTGGAGCTATTTTAACTATTCTATTTGCTGCTTCAATAAATGCACCATTTGGACCAAGGTTTAATTCATTCATTATATTTTTTATTGTAAAATATTTTCTTATATCAAATGAAGCTTCATAAGGTAAATTTTCTATACCTGGATCTAAATTAGCAATTCCTACATTTAAATACATATTTTTAATCATCCATTCAGCTAATTTTTTTGATAAAAGTGTTTTTCCTGCTCCAGCTGGTCCAATCATTAATATTGTTAGCATAATTTATTTCTTAAAAAATGGATGAAGATATATTTTTTAAATAAGTTTTTATTCAAATATAAAATAAGGAATAATAGTTATATAGTAGTTTTTTAAATATTTGTTTAATAATCAATAATGGTAAAAAAAGAGGCTAAAGTATGGTAGAAAATTTTCATAAAGAAAAATTAGAAGAAAAGAAAATGAATTTTTTAGAAAGGTTTATTGGAATAATTATTAAACCTAGAAAGACAATAGATGATATAAAAGAAAGAAATGGATACATTAGTGGATTAATAATATTTATTTCAGCTGTTATGATAAATATTTTTTGGAAAATATATCTTGGAAGTAATAAAATAACTCTTACTAATTCATTAATGATACCTATTCCAAATTTTATTATATCAAGTTTAGATATTCAAACATTAATAATGAATACATTCATAATGTTATTAATTTCTTTAGGAATATTCATTGGTTTATTTTGGCTATTAGCTCAAATAATGAAAGAAAGCGATGCAAGCATATTTAAATTTCTTAATTCAATTTCATATTCTTTTACAATTTTTTTAATAGGTGGTTTAATTTTAGTATATGTAGTATTTGCTTTTCCAACATTGAATTTTAGTTTTGAAAAAGCAATTGGAATAAATGCGACAATACACAATGTAACTTTACAAGGAACATTCATAGAACCTATAATTATAAAAGGAGAAGCAAAAGCAATTAATTTACTTAATTCAACTATAATTTATTCTAAAGAAATTAATGCTGAATTTTTAAATGCATCAAGAGGGTTGGTAGCTTTATATAATGCATCAATGAAAGATGTTAACATAGGAAATTACTATATTGAAGAAATTAATGCTTCAAAAATTTTTCTTAATAATTTAAATATGAGTAAATTTGATATGCAATATCAATATTTTGATTTTCCATTATCGAATAGAGAAGAATTAATTTCTACTCCATGGTTTCAAATATTGAATGCTATATATTTCTATCTTCCAAAAATTCTTTGGGTTTGGATTACTTTTTTAGGAGCATTAGGATTAAATAGGATTTATTCAGTTTCTAGGAATAAATCAATAATTGCTGCATTACTTGTTATTTTCATTATGCTTCTTACTGGACTTGCTGATTAAATTTAATATAAATTCTTTATTTTATAATTTTTCCATTAAATGTTATTTCCCCAGAAATTATTCTTGTGCTTGAAATTGGTTTTCCATCTTCAGCTAAAACTAATGGGCATATCTCTATTTCTAATGGTTTAAGTAATTTTTCAATTCTAAGCCTATTTATTTCATTTGCTACTCCTGCTGTAAAAGGGCTAACTATAATTGCATCTAAAGTAGGATCTATTATAGATGGGCCATAAGCATCATTTATAATAACTATTTCAGAAGCTTCTAACCAATTATATTTTTTTAATGTTTCTTTTAAATTTTTAAGTCTTTCAGAATATGGTTTAACTGAGTATTTTTTAAAATTTTTAGCAAATTCATCACTTGTTAATCCTATTAAAACTTTTTCTCCATTTTTAAAAGCAGTCCATAAAAGTGATAAATGACCATAATGTATTTCATTAAAAGTTCCTCCTAAAGCTACTTTTGAATATTTTTTATTTTCCGGAAGAGGTTTCTTTATTTCTTCTTCAAGTTCTTTAGCAGTAATTCTAAGTTCGTAAAGTAATACTATCGCTTCACCTAAAGGAATTGATAAGCGATTTGATAATTCCTTTGGAGTAATTAATGGATTTTCAGGTAAAATTTTTTCTATTAAATATGCTTTATGATGAGGATACATTGTTAAAGAATGAACTGTTTCAACTAATATATTCCAAAGCTCATTTTCACATATTTTACGATCTATTTTAAAATTCTCTTTTTTAATATAATTCATAATATTCATTTTTAAACTTTTTAGATAGAAATATATAACATTTTCTAGTTTTCTATATTCTTTAAATTCTTAAAAAAAAAAAAAAATAATGAAGTTTAAATTCGAAATATAAAAAGAGAGATTTATGTTTTTATTAAAAATTAAAAATTATAAATATTTTATATATTATTCTAAAAATTTTAAAAGATAATTTTATAAAGGATTATGTATAAAAATAATTAGAGTAAAAAGCGTTGAAGGGAAATGGACGTATCAGAATATATTGAAAGAATATTAATAGAAGCTGAAGAAACTTTAAAATTTTGTGAAATAGCTATTAAAAATGAGAATAGGCTTGAATTAGTTTATGAAACATTATCTGAACTTTCAAATACTTTAGATATATTACTTAATGATTCTTCTATACCAATTGATAAAAGAAAAAAAATTAAAAAATATAGAGATAGAGCAAATATATTATTATTTAGAGCTCAAGTTTTGCTTAAAATGTTTGAAGATAGTAAAGCAAAATATTCTTATTATTAATTTTATTCTTAAAATTTTATTAATATCTTATATCATTTTTATATTTAAGCTATGGTATTACTAATAAGCAAGGAACATTATAAAAGAATTTTAAAACATTGTGAGGAAATTTATCCAATAGAAGCATGTGGAATGCTTGGAGGAGTAAGGATTGGAAATACAAAAATAGTAAAAAAAGTATATGAAGCTACGAATGCTTTTAATTCTCCTAGAAGATATCAAATTCATCCAATTGAAGAATACGAAATACTTCAAGATATAGAAAAATCTCAATTAGAACTTGTTGGTATATACCATAGCCATCCATTTTGGTCAGCTTTCCTTTCATCAATTGATGAAGAAACTTTTTCATGGCCTGAATGTTCATATGTAGTTGTTTCACTTAAGGATAAAGAGGTAAAATCATTCATATTAGATAAAAATGGAAAATTTTTAGAAGAAAAAATAGAAATTTATTAATTTTTAAAATATTTTTAAAAAAATTTTTAATCTTCTAAAATCCCTAAAAAAATAAGAGAGATTTTTTAAAAAAAGATAATGACTTTTTAGAAGGAAAGATATAATAAAAATTTTTATAATTTTTAATAAATTATTAAAATTGAATAATTGGAATAAAAAGAGTGAATAATATGGAAGATTTACTTCAGTATGCTATAAGATATGCAAGGGATAAAGGTGCTAGTTATGCAGAAGCAAGATATCAAGAAGATATAAAAGAAGTATCCTTATTAAAAAATGGAGCCCCAGAAATAACTGGATTACAAATAAGGAAAGGTATAGCTATAAGAGTTATAGTAAATGGTGCATTAGCTTTTTCTTCAATAAATAAATTAACAAAAAAAGATATAAGAAAAGCTGTTTTAGATGCTATTAATTCTGCAAAAGCAGCTTCAAGAAAAATAAAAAATCCAATATTATTAAGTGATGAAAAAGTTTTTGAAGATAAAGTAATTTTAAAACCTAGAATAAAGTTTGAATCGATAGATCCAGAAGATAGAATGCTTTTCTTAAAAGAAATAGATAATAATATGGTTAAAACTATCGAAACTAAAGGAGCAAAACTTCCATCAAGATTTTTAAATTTAATTTTAATGGATACTATAAAAAATGTTATAACAAGCGACGGAGCAAATATTTTTAGTCATATTCCTCGTGTATTTCTCGAAGCATTCTTGACAGTTTTTCATCAACAAAAAGGAGTATTACAAAGATTTAAAGAAGTCGGTGAAGCAAATGGATGGGAAGCTGTTGAAAGATGGAATTTAATAGAAACATTTAATGAAGAAGCTTCTATTTTAGTAAAAGGTTTGCTTGAAGCAAAAGAAGCACCAAAAGGAATAATGGATATTGTCCTTGGACCTGAGATCGTTGGATTAGTTTGTCATGAATCTTCTGGCCATCCACAAGAAGCTGATAGAATACTTGGAAGAGAAGCTGCTCAAGCTGGAGAAACGTATCTTAAACCAAATGATATAGGCTTAAAAGTTGGAAGTGAATATGTAACAATAATTGATGACCCAACATTGCCAAATAGTTATGGTTTCTATCTTTATGATGATGAAGGAGTGAAAGCTAGGCCAAGAGTTTTAATAGATAAAGGTGTGATAAATGAATTTTTACATAATAGAGAAACAGCAAAAGTTTTTAATACAAATTCAAATGCAGCTTCAAGAGCTGTAGCATATGATAAAGAACCAATAGTTAGAATGGCTAATACATATATGAAACCAGGAGAATATTCATTTGAAGAATTAATAGAAGATATTAAAAATGGAATATATATGAAGTTTTATCAAGAATGGAATATTGATGATAGACGTTTTAATCAAAAATATGTTGGTTCGATTGCTTATAGAATTGAAAATGGAGAATTAAAAGAAATGATACGTAATCCAGCTTTAGAAATAACTACCCCCGGACTTTTTTCAGCAATAGATGCTGTTGGAAAAGATTTAAAATTCACAGCTGCTATTTGTGGAAAAGGAGATCCAATGCAAGGTTGTCCAGTATGGATTGGTGGACCGCATATTAGATTAAGAAATGTAAGAATTTAATTCAAGTATATTCTTTAAATGTAAGAGTTAAAGTTATATCATATTGTCCTCTTGAAGTAAGCACTCCAACACTTATTTTTTCTCCTTCAAGTTTAGGATTATAAGGCATTTTAACTCCTACTATAATATAATCTCCAGGAATTATTAATGGAAGTTCAGGTTTTTCTTTATTAAAAATTTCCATTTTTCTATTACTATAATATATATATACTGTTGTATTTGAATGAAAATCTTTATAAGATTTATCATTAATTTTAATATCCTTAATGTAAATATTGACTGTTCCAATATTGCTAACTTTCAAATTAAAATAGAAATCACCTGAAGCTGTTTTGTTCATCCATGTATTTTTTAATTCTATTTCATTTATTCCAGCAAAAATTATAAGAGTCCCTTTGCTTAAAGATATTTGAGTTATAAAGAGAGTTGTTACTAATAAAGATAGTATTATTAATGTTGAAGTTGCACGACTTATAGCACTATATTGATTAATCAATTCCCTAAATATTTAATTAAACTAACTAATATATAATATTTTTTTTAAAAAATCTTTTTTAAATAAAAATTTCTTCGAAAAACGATTATTTTTAATAAAAAATAGAGAAAATAATTAAATTATATAGAGTTAAAATCGATTTTTTATATTTATGTTTATAAACTCCTTTGTAATAAATACTTTTTGTAATTAATTATAGAAATTTTTATTTTCAATAATGGTGCTTATCATGAGTTGGTACGTATCAATAGAGAAGAATGGAAAAATTATAGATGCTGCAAAAATTGGTTCAAATGACTATTTATATTCTTTATTTGAGAAATTTGGATTTCATATAATTGATTCTATCTATAATTATTTAACAGATGATGAAATGATTGCAGGAGAAAAAAATTGCATTAAAGTTTTTAATCAAGATACGTTTGAAAATATTTTAAGATTTTATTTTAGAATTTCTGAAGAAGTATTTAATGCAAATCCTGGGATTATAAATGATTTAAATAATGGATTAATTTATTCAGATTATTCAGATGAAACTTGGATGTATTCTATTGCTATTACTATTTCAAAATTTATTAGAAAAGCTAGAGCAATTGCAGCAGAACTTGTTTTTAGATATGTAAAGGGAGAGGAGATATTTGAAAGTAGAAGCAGATGAAATTCTTGTTTTAGACGTTAAAAAAATGCTAGAAAATATATTAGGGAGTAAATGTGTAGCATATATGAGCGATATTACTTTTCCATGGGAGAAGAATTTTCGTTATACAAAAAATAGAAAATGGGAAATTTATCCAATTATAAGAGGACCAATATTTTCAATATATGAAACATTTGAAAATATTGTATATATTGAATCAAACCTTCTTTTTAATGAAAAAGAAATTATTTCAAACATAGCTTTAATGGAAATTAAAGAAGAAAGTAAAAATGAAGCTATTAAAGAAATAAAGAGTAAAATTTATGAAAATCTAATAGATTTTATTCATGGAAAAACTGTAAAAATAATTGAAGATTTTTCAAAAAGAGAAAATGTAGATATAAGTTTAATTTCAGATTATTTAGGAGATTCTATTGTATTAAAATTTGATTCAAGAAATTTATCGATCAATGAAAAATTCTCTCTCATAAAGAAGCATATATCTATATTGTTTAATGTTTGGAATGAAATAATGGGTGCAGATGATAGTTTATGTAGAAAAGCATATGAATTTAGTTTGCCTATTAAAATGAATGAAGACTTTATTTCATTATTGAAAAAAGTTAAATCTATTTTAGAAAAAAATGTTGGAATTAAATTTTTTATTAAAAAGGAGAGTTTCACACTATTTTCTATGGTCCCTTCTTCAGAAAATTCTTTCATATCTAGTATTGATGTATCCCCTAAAGATATTATTATTAAAAGCAAAACAATATATTCTCTTTGGAATGCTATGCATTATTATACAATTTATAAAGGTTCTCAAAAATTCATTGAAAATATTGAAAAAAGAATGAGATGGAAACAATTCAATGATTCTTTATGGAGAATTTTGAATATTAAAGAAAAAGAAGAATTGGATAGTTTTTCAGATATAATGCCTGAAGTGATAAATGATATAAAACAATTAAATGAAATAATAGGAAAAATAAATAAAAAATATGATGTTAAATTAGATTTAGAAATAGCTCGCATATTAATTAAATTTATTGGAGAAATAAAAATTCATGAATTAAAAGAAGATAAAATAATTACTATAATGGAAAAATACATTAATGCTATTAAAGATGCATGTAATTCTTCTTTTGAATTAAAGAATATAAAAGAAATAGAAAAATATACAAAAGAAATGCTTAAAGAGAGGATAAAAAAAGAAGAATATTTATTCTAGAAATTTAAAATATTCGATTATAAAAGTTAAAATTTTTAATAGTTTTAAATGCTCATTCTTTCTTTTCTATAATCTTAAATTATAGCCGAAATAAATAGTAAATTTATATATTTTTGTTTTTCTATTATATTTTAAGAATAAAAAGAGGAAATATATTTGATAGAATCTATTAAATTCTTATATTTAATGATAATTATTTTGTTTTTTAATATTACAATTAATTTTGATATTATTCTTTTAATTTTAAATAATCTTAAGCGGAAAAAATATGTATAAAAATAAAGGAATAAGCAAAATAGTAGTAACAGTAATTTTAGTTTCAATTTGTTTAGTTATAACGATTGCTGTAGTTTATTGGATATCTGGAATTACTGAAAAGTATATGAATGTTAGGAAGATAGAAATTTTAAATGCATGGAGTGAAAAGAAATTTAATGATTTTTACATATTTATTAATTTTAAAAATACTGGAAATACAATTATAAGAATATGTAATATAGAAATAAATGGAAAACCATTTAAAATTTTTGCGCTTGGAACAATCGTATCTTTAAGTAATGAAGAAACAAATCGCGACTTAGATCCTTTAAATGAAGAAACATTTTTACCAATAAAACCTGGAGAAAATGGAGCAATAAAGATAGTTATTCCAATATCCGCATTATCTGCTGGACAAAAGATAGATATAACAATTCATACAATTGATGGTGGAGAATATCATGTTCCTCTTATTTTAGAAGAATAAAATGGAAAGAATATTTTCTAAAGATTTTTATTTAAATATTTTATAGCTTCTTCAATACTATTAAATCCATATTCTATTTTATTAAATTGTTTCTTAAAATCTATTACTTCTTCTTTAACTTCTTTAGGTTTACGTTTACCTTTTATAATACTTAATATTAAATCACAAAGATACTTAATATCACTTTCTTTAAATCCTCTACGTGTTACATCTTGAAATCCAATTCTAATACCAGATGGATTATCTCGATTATTTTGATTATCATATGGCAATAAATTCTTATTTACAATTATATTAGCTTCTTCTAAATCTTGAGCAATCTTCTTACCACCACCATATTCTCTAACATCTATAGCTATTTGATGAGACATTGTAAAACCTTTTCTCTCACCAAGAACTTTAATCCCTTTTTCATATAAGTATTGTCCAGCTGTTTGAGCATTTTTTACAGTTTGCTTAGCTAATTCTTTACCAAAAATTTTTAATTCAAGAGCTGCAATTCCTAAAGCAGGCAATCTAGCTAAATGCGTATTAGAAGTACTTAATGGAAATATTGCATATTGAACCCATTTTATAGCATTTTTCATTCTTTCATTTTTAGAATTTGCAATTATAAGACCTCCTTGAGGGCCTGGAAAAGTTTTATGAGTTGAAGATGTTACGAAATCTGCTCCTTCTTTAAGTGGATCTTGAAATACTCCTCCAGCAATTAATCCTAAAACATGAGCTGCATCATAAACTATATATGCACCTACTTTTTCTGCAACACTTCGCAATTCTTCAATTGGATGTGGAAAAAGGAATAAGCTTCCACCAAGAGTAACTATTCCAGGTTTAACTGCTTTTATTATTTCAATAGATTTATCTACATCTATATTCATTTCATTTATATCATAAGCATGATCTATTACTTCTAATCCTAAAACTCTACCTGCTAAACCAGTATAATCATGAGATATATGAGCACCGCAACTAAGTGGTGGTGCAATCATTTTCTTATTTTCTGTTGCTAAAGAAAGCCCTTTGAAAGTTGCTAAATTTGCATGAGTTCCTGAAACTAAACGTACATCAGCCCAATCACATTTAAATAAATTTTTAATTAAATCTACTGTACAATTTTCAATTTTTGTTATATATTTCTGACCTTGATAATATCTTACTTTAACATGTCCTTCAAGATCATTCTCTCCTTCAGCATATCTACTTTCAAGATCCATAGAAAGTCTAAGCATTTCTTTAACGGCTGGAGATTTAATTCCTTCACTTGCTATAAGATTTATACATTCAATATCACGATAATATTCATGAGCTTTAGTAGCTTCAATTAATTCAAGAGCAATTTCTAGAATTTCCTTCATTTTTCTCACTTCTAGAGTATTTTATTTTCTCATTATTTAGTAAATATATACTTTTCTTTTAAAAAATATTCAAAATTCAATAAATCACAAGAACCATAATTTAATATTTTTAAAGTTTTTTAAAGGAATAAACTAAATGAAAAATTGATATGGAAAGAAATTTGATTTTAAAAGCAAAAACTTTCATAATAATAGGAATAATTATAGCATTAATAGTTATAGCTATAGCTTCATGGTTAAGTGGAGAAAATCCAGAATTTTTAAAACAAGTAAAAATAATAATTCAAAGTTATGGTTATTTTGGTATTTTTATTTTAACAATAATAGCTGGAAGTATAATTCCATTTGGAAGTCCAATAATTGTAGCTACAGCAGCAGGTTTTGGCTTAGATATTTTAACATTAGCTTTAATATCTGCTACAGGATATACATTAGGTGTATTAACAAGCTATATTCCTGCTTGGTTTTTTGGAGAACGTTATGTTAAAAAGAAGATAGGGGAAGAATTATTTAATGAATATGTTAAAAGTTGGAATAAAAATGGTTATAAATTATGTGTATTATTTAGTATTATTCCTGGTTTTCCTATTGATTTATTAGCGCTTGTATGTGGTTGTTTTCATACAAGATCAATATTTTTTATTCCAATATGTTGGTTTACATTATTAATTCAATTTTGTATATGTGGATACATTGGAATTTTTTTAGGAATCCATATACTTCCTGATTAAAAATAAGATATTTAAAGTTTAAATTTACTAATTTTAAATATGAAAATTAGATGAATAAATCAAGGGTATTTAGTAACTTTGTAAAGGATGTAATGAAAAGATATGTTAAAGCTGGGAAATATACTCGAGAAGAGAAAATTTTAGAAGAAATTTTATTTAAACTTGGTTTAGAAAAAGATAGAGATTTCTTTCATAATTATAGATTTAGAAATGATAAAAAAAGAGGATATTTTTGGGTTGATTTCTTTTTACCAAAATGGCATTTAATAATTGAGATAAATGGAAGTATTTGGCATAGTTTCTTTAAACAAGCAAAAATTAAAGATGAAAGAAGAGATAAATGGTTTAGAAGGATTGGATTTAATGTTTTAAGAATTGATAGTAGCGAATTAAGAGAAGAGAAAAAGAGAAATAATATTGAAAAATTAATTAAGCAAATTATAAAATACTAATTTTTATTAAATGAAATTTTAAGAAATTTCGAATATGCAGGATGGGAATATAAGTTGAAAGAAAATAAGAAAAATAAAGAGCTTTTTACATTATTTTAAAAAAATCAATTTTTATAAACTTAACTTCAATGTTTTTTAAATTGAAGGATAAAAAATTAAGATTAAAATATTAGAAAAATAATTAATAATTAAAAATAAAATTGGTGAGTAAAAGATATGGCAAGAATTTCAGAATATAGAATTATTAAAGAATTAGAAAAGATAGATACTCCAACAATAAGTAATATTGTAGCTACTTATCCTAAATCTGAACTATGTCTTAAACTTTATGATCCATGGTATGGGCAATGGTATACGGATGCTACAATAAAATGCATGTTCCCTGAATTAGGTTCAAGAGTTGGATATGTAGCAACAGTTGTTTTTTGTGAGAAAAAAGGGGAAAATATTGAAATAGATAAATTTACTCTTTTAGAACATATATATAGTACTAAAAAACCAGTTATTCTTGTAGCTGAGCAACAATTCCCACCCGAATTAGCAAATAGAGTAGGCCTTTTTGGTGAGATGATGACTACACAGTATAAAACTTTAGGAGTTGTGGGAGTTGTAACAAATGGTCCAATTAGAGATATAGAAGCGATTAGAAAATTAAAAGTTCAATATTTTGCAACAGGTGTAACAGCCGCACATGGAGATTTTATCATTAAAGATGTTGGGGTTCCTGTAACAGTAGGAGGTATGAATGTAAAGCCGGGAGATATGGTACATATGGATATAAATGGAGTTGTAAAATTTCCACCAGATAAAATGAGAGAGATTTTAGAACGTGCTAAAAAATTGTTAAAGCAAGAAAAAGAGAAAGCAAAAATCTATAAAAATAAGAAATTTTATTTAAAGAAATTTAAGGAAATTAAAAAAGAAATTAAGAAATAGTTAATAAGTAGGAATATATTGTTTTCTAAATAATTTTTTTAATTCTTTAATTATACCATAATGGATATTTTCATAATAATGGCGAAATGAGAATGGAATTAGAGAGAAATAGATGGTTATTTGTAATTTCCGGCTTTATTATAAATCTTTGTCTTGGAGCAATATATGCATATAGTATTGTAGCAGTGCATTTAATGAAATTCCTCAAAGATGTATATGGGTTAAATATTACGGCAACCGAAATACAATTACCATTTATTGTTCTTCTATTTATTTTTTCTTTTACAATGCCTATAATGGGAAAATATATTGAGAAATATGGTCCAAGGAAAATAACATGGCTTGGAGCTATTTTTGTTGGCCTTGGTTGGTTTTTAGCTTCTTTTGCTAATTCTTCATTAAGTTTGGTTTTTCTATATGGCTTAATTGGTGGTTTAGGAGTTGGAGTTGCATATAATTGTCCTATTGTTACATCTGGAAAATGGTTTCCAGATAAAAGAGGCTTAGCAGTTGGCTTAACTATTATTGGTTTTGGCTTTTCTGCAGCAATAATAGGACCATTAATAGACTATCTCACTGCCTTTTTTGGTATTCAAATAGCTCTTAGGATTTTAGGAATTTTATTTTTTATAATTCTTTTTATTTTTGGTTCTTTTCTTAGATTTCCATCAAATAATTGGAAAACAAAAAGTTTAGAATCTATCGAAATAAAAGAAAAAACATCAATCGAATTTACAAGAGAAGAAATGATAAGGACAAAGAACTTTTATGGTTTATGGATAACATATATGATTGGAACTCTTGCAGGATTAATGGCAATAGGTATTTCAAAGCTTATTGGTTTAGAAATAGCAGAAAATGCTGGAATAAATGAAGAAGAAATATCTGCAATTTTAACATTTTTAATAATTCCATTTTCAATTTGTAATGGTTTTGGAAGGCCTTTATTTGGATGGATTACTGACAAATTTAATCCTATGAAAGCTGCAATTTTAACATTTGTATTAATTTTTATTGCTTCATTAATAGTCTTTATAAATCCTTCATCAATTATTGCATATATTATTGGTTTTGCAATTTTTTGGTTAAATCTTGGTGGTTGGCTTGCGATAGCTCCAGCTGCAACTGCAATTCTCTTTGGAATGAAAGATTATGCTCGTAATTATGGAATTGTTTATACAGCATATGGCATAGGGGCAATATTTGGTAATATACTTGCTGGACAAGCTAAAGATATCTTTGGAGCATATGTGAAAGTATTCCCATACGTAATGATTTTAGCAATTCTTGGAATAATTGTAGCAATAGTACTATTAAAAACTAAAAAATAGAGACTTTATTGAATCTATTGTTTAAATTCTAAATTAAATAATAATAAATAAATCAATTTTAAAATTAATAAAATAAGATAATTTATGTGAATTTCCATGAAAATATTGAATGCTATCTTAACAATTATAAATAAAACTTGTTTAATTTTAGCAAAAGCTATTTTTTATTTTTATGGATTTTTATGGACAATTAATTTAAGAAAAGTTGATTCAATGAAAGATGTTTTTAAGCTTTTTTATATTGATTTTTTAAGAATAGATAAAAAATATATAGAAATTGTAAAAATTAATGAAATTGAACTTGTAACTCGTTGCAAAAATCCATGTCCAATTCTTAAGCTTTCTTTATTTTTTAATCTTAATACTAAAGATGTTTGCAAGATAATTTCAGAACCTGTTTGTAAATATGTGTTACACAAAATGAATTCACGATTAGTTTTTGAAAGGAATTATAATCATATAAGACCTTATAAAGAAAGTTGTGAAGAACGTATATATTTTAAGTAAAGACTTATTGGAAGGATAAAAATAGTATCGATTTTACTTTTATTTTTTATTAATAAATTTTTAATCTTACTTATTAAAAACATTTATATAATTATATAATCGTATAATTATGTTAATATGCAAATTGAAAAAACAATAAAAGAATATTTAAGAGAATTAGAAATCGGAAATTATGAAAATATAATCAAATTATTTTCTCCAAAAGCAATTATCAATTCTCCTTTATATGGGAAAATTAAAGCTAAAGATTTTTATAAGGAATTATTTAAAGATACTTCAAAATCAAAAATTACTTTAATGAATATTTTCAAAAGTAAAAATCCATTAATTGCAGCAGGGCACTTTCGTTATGATTGGGTTTTGAAAGATGGAACTTCAACTTCTTTTGAATGTGTAGATATTTTTCAATTTAATAAAAATGGAAAAATTGTTAAATTAACAATAATCTATGATACTGCAAAAATTAAACAATTTTTTAAAAAATTTAAAAAATTTTAATTCTTTTTATTCGAAGTAATAGTTGTAATATTTCCTATTTTTGAAGAATTAATAAATAAAATTTCATTAGAAATAGTAGAATTTTTTAACCACTCTAATGGATTTGGTGCATTAAAATATTCTTCTTTATCTATATTTAAAATCATTTTAAATTCATATATAATAATTTCTAATACTAGAAAAAATGCTATTGTAATTGCTAATATTTTTAATGCATAAGACATTCATTATATTTTTTAAGAAAAATTTTTAAGCACAACTATTTTCTATTCCACTTTTATAGTTTTCCCTTTTCCAGCTTTTAAAATTCTTACTTCTAATACACCATTCTTATATTTAGCTGAAGCATTATCTGGATCTACTGGTGATGGAAGAACTAATTCTAATAAATATTCTCCTTCACGCTTTTCACCAACAAGCTTAGCTATTCGATAAGATTTAAAACATTTAGCTTTAACGATTATCCTATCTTCAAAAACAGTAACATTTATATCTTCTTTTCTTGATCCAGGTAAATCTACAGATACTATTATTTCATTCATTGTCTCAGAAACATTGTATAAAGGAGAGATGCAACCAGTTCTTATTTCAAATTCTTTCATTCTCCTAATAATTTCTTCTCTGGCTTCTTCCATTTCTTCTTCAATTCTTCTAATTAAATTATAGATTCTTCTAAAAGACATTTTTCAACCTCCTTTTTTATAAATATACTGGAGGCAATTCTAATTCTCTACTTTTTTGTTGAGAAGTTAAAGTAGTTTCAGTCCTTTTCATAAGGTCTTTCATTTTAATTCTTACTTCTTCTGCACTTTCTATTAAAGGTTTTAAATCTATTTTAAATTTAAGAAGGCCACTTATGAATGATGTTACTTCAACTGCTGCTCCAGGATCTGGATAATTATAATGTGATTGTGCTAATACTGAAATCATATCAATACCTTTCTTCTTTGTTTCTTTTAATAGTAAAGCTTTTAATCCTACTATGTATCCTTCTTCTAATATTTCTGCTTCATTAATATCTATTTTCTTAAAAATATTTGGATTATTAGCAACTAAGAATATTTTAGGTTTATCTATATCTATTCTTCTAGGTTCAGGTATTCCTCCAAGAGAAATAAATAATTTAGTATTTTTCTCTTTAGCCCATTCTACTATACTTCTAGCTAATGGTCTTAAAAGGCGAGTAGGTATTGGCATTTCAGAGAAAATAGCAATTATATTATCTTTATTATAGATTCTAATAAGTTCTTTTAAACCTTCTTTACTAATAGATACTATTGGTGGAAAATAATCAGAATCTATATATCCTATTTCTTTAAAATTAAGATTTTGAATTATATAAGAAAGCGAAATTGTACCAACTAAACCAACGTCTGGAAAGCCTTCTAAGATTATTGGAGATTTATCTTCTATTTTCTCAATTTCTATTATTTTTATAATTTTTTCACTCATAAATTTCATTTAAAATATATTAATAAGCTTATAAAAATTTTTTTAAGAATATCTCTTTAATGCATCAATAACAGGCATTTTCTCTCCAGAAATATAAGATATAAGAGCCCCTCCAGCTGTGCTTATATATGAAAAATTCTTTTCTAAACCACTTTTCTTTAAAGCTGCTATTGTATGCCCACCACCTAATACACTAAATGCTTTAGATTTTCCTACTGCTTTGAAAATTTCAAATGTTCCATATGAAAAATCTTTTTCTTCAAAAACTCCTAATGGACCATTCATAACAATTGCTTTTGCTAAATATACAATATAGCTATATAATTGAATTGTATATTTTCCTATATCTTTTATTATGTAATTTGTTGGAAATTCATGTATCATTATGCTTTCTCTTTTTCCATTGACTTCTATACCAAAATCAATCGGTGTTACAATTTTATCTTTATACTTATTTATTATTTCTTCTGCTTTAGGCATAAGAGGTTTAAAACCTAATTTTTCAATTATTTTCTCATTTTCATTTCCTAAATTAATATTTGAAACTTTTAAGAAAACTTGAGCAATCATTCCACCTGTTAAAACTAAATCTGCTATATCTTTTTTTAATACATACTCTATAACATTAAAGCTTTCTTTAGGTTTGGCTCCTCCTACAATGTATATACAAGGCTTTTCAGGATTATCAACTATTTTCTCTAATGCTTTTAATTCACGCTCCATAATCCTTCCTATTGCTGTTGGAAGAACTGGAATGAAGCCTACAGTAGAAGCGTGAGCTCTATGAGCTGCAGCAAATGCATCATTCACATATATTTCTGCTAAAGGAGCAAGTTTTGAAACTATTTCCCCTTTTGCATGCTCTTCAGGACTTTTTTCTTTTGTTTCTTCATCTATCATTCTAATATTTTCAAGTAAAAGTGCTTCTCCACTTTTCAAATTTTTTATTTCTTCTAAAGCTTTTTCTCCAATTATATCTGGAATGTATTTTAATTTTCCTTTAATATATTTGCTTAATATTTTTGAATGTTTTTCAAATGTTGTAAAATCCTTATCCCCTTTTCTACCTTGATGTGCTAGAATTACTAATTTTGCTCCTTTTTCTAATAATTCATTTACTGTAATAGAATGTTCAATAAATCTACTTTCATCAAGTATTTCTCCAGTTTTCTCATCTATTGGAGAATTTATATCTATTCTTAGAATTACAGTTTTATTTTTAAAATCAAAATCATCCAAAGTTTTATATTTTCTATCCTTTAACATATTTTTTTAATGCTTTAAGTTTCTTATAAATTTTATTTATAAATAGAAAACTTTTTAAACTTCATAAATATATTTTTTAATGCATTAATGTTTCCTCTTCATGATGAAAATCCAACAAGAACTAAACCTTTTATAACATGGATAATAATAATTATCACAGTTTTAGTTTTTATTTGGCAATATAAAAATAATATGAATGAAGAAATTATATATAATTATGGAGAAATTCCAATTTTTATTTTAAATGGAGAAAAACTTTATACATTAATAACTTCTATATTTCTTCATGGTAATATTCTTCATATATTTGGAAATATGCTATATTTATTTGTTTTTGGAGATAATGTTGAAGATAAATTTGGTCATTTAAAATTTTTAATTTTATATTTTATATTTGGAATAGCAGGTAGTTTAACTCATACTTTTATTGCATATATTTCTGAAAGTATAGATCTTTTAATTCCTGCAATAGGTGCATCTGGAGCTATTTCAGGAATATTAGGAGCATATATAGTTCTTTTTCCAAGAGCTAGAATTATTAGCATTGTTCCAAGTTATTATTTTATTAGAATTGCTAGGATACCTGCTATTTTCTTTATAGGATTTTGGTTTATACTTCAATTTTTATATGGAATAATAGGTATTACAAGTGGTGTAGCTTATTGGGCTCATATAGGAGGTTTTATTTCAGGTTTTATAATAGCTATATTTTATAAAATACTTTATGAATAAATGGGCCCGTGGCCTAGAATGGATAGGGCAGCGGCCTTCGGAGCCGCAAGTCGCGGGTTCAAATCCCGCCGGGCCCGT
>CAZHGP010000006.1:0-1738 GCA_964532175.1 uncultured Nitrososphaeria archaeon | reverse complement strand
AAGAAATAAAGAATTTAGAATTAAAGACCTTTTCTTGCTATAAGGTTCATAAGTTCAACTAATCTATTCGAGAAGCCCCATTCATTATCATACCATGCTAAAACTTTTGCAAAATTTCCTTTTCCGCCTATAACATTTGTGCTTAAAGCATCAAATATTGCTGAATGTGGATTGCCTAATATATCTGCAGAAACTATTGGTTCATCACAATATTCAAGTATTCCTTTTAAATAAGTTTCAGAAGCTTCTTTAAATGCTTTATTTATTTCTTCTGCAGTTGTTTCTTTTTCAAGTTCAACAGTAAGGTCTGTTATTGAACCATTTGCTACTGGAACTCTTAAAGCAATCCCATCAAGCTTCCCTTTTAATTCAGGTATTACTTCTCCTATTGCTCTTGCTGCACCTGTAGTTGTTGGAATAATCGATAATGCAGCTGCTCTTGCTCTCCTTAAATCTTTATGTGGCAAATCAAGCACTCTTTGATCATTTGTATAAGCATGAGTTGTAGTCATTAATCCTCTTTTCACACCAAAATTTTTATGAAGTACTTTAACCATTGGAGCTAAACAATTTGTAGTACATGAAGCCATGGAAATCATATTATGCTTTTTTGGATCGTATATTTCTTCATTAACTCCTAAAACAATTGTTACATCTGGATTTTTAGCAGGTGCTGAAATAATAACTTTTTTTGCACCAGCATTTAAATGTTTTGATGCATTTTCTCTATCAGTAAATAATCCAGTAGATTCTAAAACAATATCTATATCTAAATCTTTCCATGGAAGATCAGCTGGATCTTTAATTGCAGTAACATTTATTTCTTTATCATTAACTATTAGTTTATTTTCTTTATATGAAACATTCGCATTAATTTTCCTATGGATAGAATCATATTTTAAAAGGTATGCAAGAGTTTTTGCATCAGTTATATCATTTATACTTATTACATCAAATTTTTCATTAAATTCTTTATTTTCTAAAGCTGCTCTAAAGAAAAGCCTCCCTATTCTTCCAAATCCATTTATTGCAATTTTAAAAACCATTTTCTACACCTCTTTTTAATTACTTTTTATTTTGATCTAATTAATAAATTTTAATTTTCCAATAAATATTAAAAAAGAAAAATAATCAATGAATTTAATAAAAACTATTATTTCATTCAATTACTTATAAAAAGCTTAGGACATGAAGAACTATATTAACAATTCTTCTTTTAATTCTTTACCATATATGAATCTTATTTTATATTTTTCAGTAAGTTCTTTTAAAATATTCAAAACATTTTGAGGAACATTAGCAATTGAAAATATAGATAATTCAACTTTTTTATTATATACTTTTTCCACGATTTTAATTTTTTCAATTAATTTTTCAATATAATTTTTTGCATCTTCTATATTTTCAATGTATGTTTTTACTTCGCCTACCACTAATGGTTCTTCATTAAATATGTTTATTTCTATTTTTTCTTTATTATAAATAATCGTTTCTTTTCTTAAATTTATTTTCTCTTTTTGATATCCTTTTTCTTCAAGAAGCAAACCTATGTAAGATATTGTATAATCTTCAAGAGTTCTACCAACAGCTTTACCTAATGCATCTAATCCAATTTTTAATCCCCTTACTTCTCTCCAAATTTTTTCTTGATTTTCTCTTAAGTATTTAACTTCTTCCCATAGTTTATTTTGTCCTTCATGAAGCATTTTAATATCTTCTTTTATTCCTTTAATCTCTT
>CAZHGP010000005.1:46981-50629 GCA_964532175.1 uncultured Nitrososphaeria archaeon | reverse complement strand
TAGATGATTCTATCAAATGGAAAAAATAATTTAAGCCCCGACCGGGATTTGAACCCGGGACCCTCGGCTTTTTGAAAAATATACCAAGCCGATGCTCCAACCAGACTGAGCTATCGGGGCTACATTTTTTAATTTAAAAGGAATATTCATTTTTATAAATATTTTTTATTCATAAACTTCTTTATCGAATTTTTTCAAAACTTCTGGTATTTCATTTATAAGATCTGAAGCTAAAATATGAAAACCTTTCTTTTCAACCGCTCTTTTTCCAGCATCTCCATGAACATAAGTTGCAGCAATTGCTGAAAGAAATTTGTCATTTTTCCACGCTAAAAATGTTGCTAATATTCCAGATAAAACATCTCCAGTGCCTCCTATTGCCATTCCAGGCGTTCCACATCTATTAATTTTTACTCTTTTCCCATTTGTTATAATAGTATCATGACCTTTTAATACTAAAATAAAATCATATTCTTTAGCTATTTCTATTGATTTATCTATTTTCTCCCACCATTTTTCTCCAATTTCAATTCCAAATACATGCTTAAATTCTCCAGCATGTGGAGTTGCTATAATTCCTTTTAACATTTCTGGGCATGCTTTCATAGCTTTAAATCCATCTGCATCTAAAACTATTGGTTTTCCTTTAGCTTTTTCAATCAATTCAGGAATGGTTTCTATTGTTTCTTCATGCAAACCTAATCCAGGTCCTATTACTATTGCATCAGATTTTTCAATTAAATTTTTAAATAAATCAATACTTTCTTTAGTTAAATGATTGTATGGATATGAATAAACTATAAGGTCTGGAGAAAATTTTCTAATAGAATTTGCAATACTCATAGGTGCTGAAATATAAACTAATCCTGCTCCAGTTCTTAAAGATGATAAAGCAGCTAAAGCTGGAGCTCCAGAAAATATTTCACTTCCACCTATAATTAATACATAACCATAATCACCTTTATGAGAATAAGTTTTTCTTGGTTTAATTATTCTTCTAACATCTCCAGGTCCAGTAAAAATTTCTGCTTCAATTGGTATGCCTATTTCTTTTATAAAAACTTTACCAGTATATTCTTCTTTTCCTTTCAACCCTTTCTTCATTTTATGAAATGTAATAGTATAATTTGCTTTTATAGCATTACCATGTATTTCACCAGTAGATGGATTAAGACCTGATGGAGTATCGATTGCAAAAATCATTTTATTTGAATTATTTATCATATTAACAATTGATGCTATAGGCTCTTTTAAAGCTCCTTTTATACCAGTACCAAGTATTGCATCTATAATAAAATCAGCTTTATTCAATAATCCTGAAAATTTTTCTATTTGAGAAGTATCTATTAAGAAAAATTTTTCTACATCTTCCATTTTCTCTATTAAAAACCAATTTAATCTTGCTTCTTCAGTTCTTATTTCAGAAGATCTTCCAATTAATACAATAATTATTTTAGCTCCATAATTTCTTAAATGTCTTGCTGTAACAAATCCATCTCCCCCATTATTTCCAGTTCCACAAACTATTAATGCTTTTTTCCCTTCAACATTCACATTTTCTATTATAAAATCTGCTACTTTTGCTCCTGCATTTTCCATCATTAATTTCCTATCAAAACCCATGCTTTCTGCATTTTCTTCTATTGCAGCCATATCTTCACTTGTAATTTCTTCATCTAAGAAATTTTTATATCTATTTAAATCCATTAACAATCAATTTAAATAAAATATCTAAGTTAAACTTAAGTTTTTATTTTTTATAAAAACTTCAAACAAAATTTATAATTGCGCCAATAAAACAAAGTAAAGCAAATATTAATGTAAATTTATAAAAATTCATTTTTTCAGAAATTTTAATTAAAAAATGTAAACTAATCATTCCTATGAAAAAACTTGAAATTAAAGTAGGCCAAGTTTCAATTAAAATTGGATTTTTTAAAAATAAATAAATTATTGAAGCTAAAATTGAGGGGGCTGCCATCATATACGATAATTTTAATATTTCAGAAGGAGATAATTTTCCTAATGATAAACCAAATATTGTAGAACCTGATCTTGAAAAACCAGGGATTATTGATAAACCCTGCAAAAGTCCAGAGATTATTGAAATTTCATTTAAACTTAATTCAATTTTCCTTTTTGATTTATGAAAATAAGATGTAAAAATCAATCCAAAACCTGTAATTATTAAAAGACCATTTCCTATAGAAATATCTTTAATTATATTATAAATAGGAAAAGCAATTACTAAAGAAATAATATTAGATACTATTAAAAATTTTAAAAGTTTAATATTTTTAAACATTAAAACTTCTTTCCAATCTTTTCTAAAATATATTAAAATTACAAAAAATGTTCCCATATGTGAAAATAAAGCTATATCTATTGGATTAAAATTTTCTATTAAAAAATTACTTATTAATGCAATAATACCTTCGCTTGAAATTGGTATCCATTCAAATATTCCTTGCAATATTCCTAAGAAAATATAAATTAGAATTGCATTCATATTAAACAAACTTATAAATTATAAAAATCCCAATTAAGAAAAATAAAATTGCAAATAATAAGCTTATTGGCCATTTAAAGAAAGAAGATAAAATAACATTCACATAAGGAGCTAAAAAGATAAATGCAATTCCAATGAGCAAAAATAATGTATTCAATAATTTTTCTGGCAAGGGGCTCATATCAATCACTTTTTTTTAAAATTTTCATTCTTCCTTTAAAGCTTTTCTAGCAAAAGTAATATAAGTTGTATGAGCACGCATTATATGCTCTGGTCTCGTCATACCTTTCTTTACTCTTAAATTCCTAAGTAAAATTTCTATTGTAGAAATATCGATAAAATTATTTTTATTCAATTCTTCAACAGTTTCAATAACTTGTTCAATAGTTGGACTTAATGAAATAAAAATTCCACTTGGTTTTAAAGCATTATAAGCATTCTTAACAACAAGCCATGGAGTAGGAATATCTAAAATAATTGTATCAATATTTTTCTCATCTATTTCTTTAGTCACATCTTTCAATTTAAATACAACATATCTATCTAAATTATATCTAGCTAATTGTTTTTTAGCATTTTCAATATATTGCTCATTAATATCATAACTATAAACTTTCCCATACGGCTTTACATAATTTGCTAAAAACATTGTTAAAACCCCACTTCCAGTACCTGCTTCAAGAACAAAACTTCCAGGTTGAATATCCCCTTGAATTAATATATATCCAAGATCTTTTGGATAAACAATTTGTGTAAGCCTAGGAAGCTTAAGAGCTTTATCAACAAGTCTAGGATACAATACATTCCAGCAACGATTTATATTTGTTTTAATAGAACAACCATAATTTTTCCCAATTAAATTGGATAATTCAATAAAACCTTCTTCGCTATGAAATTTTTCTCCAGGAACAATTTTAACAAGATGCTTTCTTTTTTTCTCTGTTAAAAAAAGAACTTCATCATTTTCATAAATTTTCCTTTCATCCATTTTTCTTCATACAATAAGAATAATAAAAAATTAAAAAACGTTATCTTTTAAAAATGCGGCTCAGACAAATGCATTTATTTCATCAATCATAATAACTCTGAAACATCATAGCCGCCATATATTTATTAAAATTCCTTTAATATAAATTTTA
>CAZHGP010000005.1:43881-46881 GCA_964532175.1 uncultured Nitrososphaeria archaeon | reverse complement strand
TAATATAAATTTTAAAATCAAAGATTTAATTCATTGCTTATATTTTTTAAAGAATTTAAAGCTATTTCAAAAAATTTTTCTTTAGGAATACCTATAGATTCGCAAAATAAGATCCTTTCTCTACTTGATCCTCTAGCAAAATCTTTCGATTTAAATTTTTTCTTAATAGTTTCAACTTTTACTTCATTAAGTTTTTTTGAAGGCATAATAAGAGCACAAGCAATTATTAAACCTGAAATTGCATCAGCCGCAATTAAAGCTTTCTCAAGTTTAGATTCTGGATTAACATTAGTATATTCAAAATTATGCGCTTTAATAGCTCTTATAATATTTTCATTAACTTTCCCTTTTAAAATACTTTCAGCTAAAATTCCGTGATTTTTAAAATCATCCATTGTTTCATCAAAATCTATATCATGTAATAATCCAGTTAAGCCCCAACTATCAACATCTTCATTAAGAAAAATTGCTATTCCTTTCATAATAGCTTCTACTGCAAGCATATGCTTAAACAATTTATCATTTTTAATATGTTTTTTAATCAATTCAATAGCTTCATTTCTATCTATATTCCTTATCATTTTATTTTCATTTATTTAAAATAATATAAAAATAAAAGTTTTTAAAATAATCGATATATAAATAAATTGATGCAAAGACTTGAAGAAGAATTCATAATGGAATTTACGATTGATGTTAATATACCTGAAATATATTTTGAAGAAATGCTAAAATTTATTCAAAGAGAATTCTTATCTCGTAATCCAATATTATTTAAAAATATTAAAATATTTGAAAAAGAAGAAATAAAATGCTTATCTTTTATTATAGTTAAACCTGGCACAGATCAATATGTAAATGTAGAATTGGAAGCTAAAATACCAATAAATGTAAAAATATCTTCAATACATAAAGAATTAATCGAAGAAATATATGAAGAATTAAGAGAGAATTTAATAATAAATATAGAATTGTTTCAAGAGAAAATAAGGAGAGCTGCAATTTATTTTGCTTGGATTGAAGGAAGAGAAGTTATTCCTGAAGCTTCTCTTTCTATGAAAAAGAAAGCATATACAAATATTTTTACTAGAGATATGATAACATTTTATATTTTATCAATTATAATAAGCGTAATTGTATTTAGTTTATTTAGTTTTTATGCTCCAATTATCATTTTAATTTTCCAATTTTCTATATTATTTTTTTCAGATAGAATTGCATTAAGAATAGGCGAATGGATAATAGATTCGAAAAATAAACATATTCATTTTATAGAATATTATCTTTCAATTGAAGAACTTAGAGAATTTAGAGAAAAATATGATATCGAGATAATTAGAAAAATTAAAAGAGAAATTTATGAAAAAACTTTAGCTATTGGAAAAAAGATTGATTGTGAAATTGCTCAAGAAACATTATCTAAATATGGTATAAAATGCGTTCCTGAAAGAATGAAAGCGAAAATAATAAATGTTTATGAACTTGTAGAAAAAGCATCTAAAAAAATTAATGTAAAAATGCCTAAAATAGTAATTTTAAATACAATGATTCCTAACGCAGCAGCTACAGGAATAAGCCCAAATAAAGGGACTATTCTTATAACAACAGGATTGCTTATTCGTTTAGAGGAAGAAGAAATATTAAGTGTTATAGGACATGAATTAGGACATTTAAAAGGTAGAGATCCATTAATACTATTTTGTTTATCATCAATAGAATATTTACTTAGATTGTATGTTTTCTTACCTTTCTATATTCTTTTCCCATTCTTTTATTTAATGATTGCTCTTGGAATTGTGTATTTTATAGCAAAATTCTTTGAAGCAAGAGCAGATTTAATTTCTGCAATAAAATTGGGAGAAGCAAAAAAACTTGCTGAGGCACTTAGAAAAATAGGATTTTATAGATTACAATATGAAAGAATACCATTTTATAGATTTCAAGAATGGATTAGCTGGGACCCTCATCCACCATTATATTTTAGAATAAAAAGGCTTGAAAAGCTTTCTAAAGAAAGAAGGGAAATAAAATATCCATTAATAGAATCTATTAAAGATGTTATAAATGGATTTCTTTCAACATTTTAAAATAAGAATTAAAATTTTTTAATATATAGTTTAGGCTAATAAGTGATAAATATGCAAGAAATAGAAAAAAGATTAAAAAGAATTAGAAATTATATGGAGAAAGAAAAATAGCTAAAGCATTAGTTTTAAACCAGAAAATCAATTTTATTTAACAGGTTTTAGAGCAATTAATTATCCTCTTCCAATATTTTTAATCATAGGCTTAGGCTCAACATGTTTAATAGTTCCAGCTTTAGAAGAACATGCAAAAAATGAAGCATATGTTAATGAAATAAAAGTGTATTATGAGCATCCAGAAATAGAGAAATATAGTACTTCACCTTATGAAAATTTATTTAATAAAATAGAAGGGACAAAAGGAGCCATAGGTATCGAGAAATCATTTTTCCCTTTATACTTTTACGAAGAAATAAAAAAAGAATTTCGATATTATTGATATTGGAAAAGAGATTAAGAAAATGGGATGTATAAAAAATGATAAAGAATTAGAACTTATAAGAAAAGCAGGAGAACTTGTTAAAATCGGTGTAAAAGCAAGTTTATCTATAGCTTCACCTAGAGTAACTGAAATTAATACAAAAGGGCTGCATGTAATTCTTTATGAAGCTTCTAAATTTCCAAAAATGATAATAACTTCAGAATCTATGATACCAACAGGAATAGAAAGAACAGTAATGCCCCATATATCATCAACGACAAGAAAGTTAAATGAAAGAGATATAGGGATTCATAGTAGACAAGCTGTTTTTAATGGAATATAGAGCAGAGCTTGAAAGGGCTTTCTTCATTGGAAAACCAACAATTGAGCAAAAACGTGCTTTTGAAATTGCTAAAAATGCACAAGAAGTTGCAATGGATGAAGTTAGAGCAGGTATTCAAGCAAAAGAAGTTGATGCTAAAGCCAGGTCTATCT
>CAZHGP010000005.1:0-43781 GCA_964532175.1 uncultured Nitrososphaeria archaeon | reverse complement strand
CAGGTATTCAAGCAAAAGAAGTTGATGCTAAAGCCAGGTCTATCTTTCAAAAAAATGGATATGGAAAATATGCAATTCATAGAACAGGACATGGAATAGGAATAGGTGTTCATGAAGAACCATATTTAAGATTTGATGAGGATTTGATATTACAAGAAAATATGGTATTTACAATTGAACCAAGAATATATATTAAAAATATTGGTGGCTTTAGGCATTTGGATACAGTAATTGTTCATAAAGAGAAATGCGAAATAATTACAAACTATCCAAGAGATATTGAAAGCCTTACTCTATAATTAAATAAGTAAAAAAAATTAAACTATTTAAAAAATAATAATTAATTTTTCTTATAAATATTAAAGCTTAATTTATGAAATTTCTTTACAAAGCTAAGATATCTTACTTTTTGAATTGAAGCCCCATTCTTCATAAACATTTTTTTTCAAGTTCCTTCCTTATTGAAAATTTCTTGCTTTTTCTTTATTAAATCCTCCAATTATATAACTTCTTAAATAAAGACCAAGAGTTCTCAAACAAATGTTTTGCATCGCTAATCCAATATTAGCTAAACTTTTCACTTTTTTATTACAAATTAACAATAATATAAAATATGTTCTATAATTTTATTATTTTTCTAAAATAATTGATAAAGAAAGATTAAATTCTCATAATAGGATAATCCGAAAAATTTATAAGTAAGAAAGTTTACGTTTATCGGCAATAGGTAGCCGTCAACCATATTGAGGGATTGATTATGCCTAATCCTATTCATAAGAATTCTTCATATTTAAATTCTATGTCTACAACCAGAACTAAAACTAGGGTTGAGGATGTTTGCCCAACTAGCGGTTTATGTCCATTATGTATTAAGGAATGCCCATTTCTATGTCAAGTTTCATTATCTGCATTCAGAGGAAGAGAAGCACTTTATCCAGATCCTAGCATGTTTGGAAATAGCACAGCAGGAGCTTTAAAAGATTATGGTTTAGATTGGTCTCATTTTAATATTCAATCTAGACTTTTAGGCACTATGGGTATAGATGAAGATTCTGATATTGCAATTTTTCCAAATGTAAATATAGAAACAAATGTTGGGGGTATCCCTCTTAAAATACCAGTCATGATAGGTGCTTATGGTTCTACAGATGTAGCTAAAGTAAATTGGGATGGATTAGCAATTGGTGGAGCTTTATCTGGAATAATAGTTACCATAGGAGAAAATGTTTGTGGAATGGATCCTGAAGCAAAGATTGAGAATGGAAAAGTTACTCATTCGCCAGAATTGAAAAGGAGAGTTGAAGCATTTCGAAAATTTTGGGATGGAAAATATGGAAATATTGCAGTTCAAACAAATGTTGAGGATCAAAGACTAGGAGTAGATATCTATGCAATTTCTAAACTTGAAGTAAATGTTATAGAAAGAAAATGGGGTCAAGGAGCAAAAGCAATTGGAGGAGAAGTTAGAATAAATGATCTAGAAAAAGCAATTCTCTTAAAGAAAAGAGGCTATATCGTTATACCAGATCCAGAAGATAAAAATGTTCAAGAGGCTTATAAACAAGGTGTTTTTAGGACTTTTGAGAGACATAGTCGAGTTGGTATGCCAAAAGAGAAAAACTTCATTGAAGATATAGAATGGTTAAGAGAACAAGGTGCTAAAAAAGTGAGCTTGAAAACTGGAGCTTATAGTCCAGAAGCAGTAGCTTTTACAATGAAAGTTGCTTCAGAAGCAAAAATTGATTATGTAGTTTTTGATGGTGCTGGTGGTGGTACTGGAATGAGTCCTGTGCCAATGATGAATGAAATGGGTACACCAACAGTTTATCTTGAAGCTCAAGTATTAAAATGTGCAGTACTTCTTAATAAAAAAGGGAGGTATGTACCAGATATAGTAATTGCTGGAGGTTTCATAGATGAAACACAAATATTTAAAGCTATTGCTATGAGCAATTTTGGTAATGGGCCATACGTAAAAGCTATATTAATGGGTAGAGCACCATTAACTGCTGTAATGAAATCAACTTATTTTGCTGAACTAGCTGGAAAAGGGTTATTGCCAAAGTACTTTGAAGAACTCTTTGGTGATTCACCAGAAAAATTTTTCATAAGCGTTCCTGATCTAAAAGCAATTTTTCATGAGAAATTTAAAGATATACCTTGGGGAGCCATTGGATTATACACATACATGGATAGAATTAAGGTTGGCTTACAACAATTAATGGCCGGAGCAAGAAAGTGGAAACTTAATTTGCTCGATAGGCATGATCTAGTAGCATTATCTGAAAGAGCTGCAAAAGTAACTGGTATACCATTAATTGAAGGAGCAGATAATATTTTGGAAAATATGCTATCATAAGTGATGAGATTTGTTTTTAAGATTCTGTCTTGAATGTAAAAATTTCGAAGACCGAATGGAAGTAGATGGTAATATAGTCTGTGCTAAAAATCATAATCCCGGCGTTAGTTGTCCAGATTTTCAAGATAAGTTTGAAGGCGTAAGAAATACAGCATCTAAGACAAGATTCTGTATCGAGTGCAAAAACTTTGAAGATAGGAGAGATATAGATGGTAATATAGTCTGTGCTAAAGGACATAACCCAGGTATTAGTTGTCCAGACTTTCAAGATAGAACTACAGATATATTCTACAATTACATTTATTGGAGTTATCTTTATAGCATTAGCAAAAATGAAGAGATAAAAGGATACTTTGAGAAACGTTTTTTTAAGAAACTTTCAAATCAAGAAATTGTATATGCAATATTAGCAGAATATTTTAATCTAGGATTGGACTACTCTAATTTCTGCAAATGCTGGAATATTGCAAGAAGGATTTATAAACAAAAAATGCCTATCATATCAGAAATCCTGGATATTGCTCTAGAAAGATTTAATCTTTATAATGAGAGAACAGATTTGAAAAAAGCTTTCTTGGATATGATTTACTTTGGAAAAAAACCTGAAGAAATTATTAAAGCAATTTCAGTAGGTCTTTACAGAAAATAAGTAGGAGCTAAATGAAAATGGAGAATGAAATAATCTTTAAAAAAGAAATAGCTCCAGGAGTTAAGACTATAAAAGTTAGAGCACCATTGATTGCTAAGAAAACTAAGTCTGGACAGTTTGTAATTTTAAGAGTGAGTGAGGATGGTGAAAGAATCCCTTTAACACTCATAGATTGGGATCCTAAAGAAGGAACGATAACATTGGTCTTTAAAGAAGTTGGGGCATCAACAAGAGAGCTTGGAAGATTAGAAGTTGGAGATGTAATCCATGATTTAGTAGGTCCTTTAGGAAAACCAAGTGAAATAGCATTATATGGAAAAGTATGCATTGTTGGTAGAGGAGTAGCAATTGCAGCAGCTTATGAAAGAGCAAAAAAACTAAAAGAAGTTGGTAATAATATAACAACCATTATAAGTGCACGAACATCAAAATTCTTAATTTACAAGGAAGAATTTGAGAAATTGAGTGATAGTTTTTACATAGTTACTGATGATGGTTCTGAAGGAATTAAGGGATATGCTGGTGATGTTCTTAAAAAATTGCTTGAATCGAATGAAAGATTCGATTTGGTATATGCTGTGGGAGCAGCAACATTGATGAAAAATATTTCAGATATTACAAGACCTTATAAGATTAAAACAATTGTTAGTCTTAACTCTTTAATGATTGATGGTACAGGTATGTGTGGATGCTGTCGAGTAACCATTGATGGAAAACCTAAGTTTGTATGTATAGATGGCCCAGATTTTGATGCTCATCTTGTAGATTTTGAAGAGTTTAAAGCAAGAATCCATATGTATGATGAAGAGGAGAAAGCTGCTCTAAAAATTATGAGGGAAATTTAAATGCAAATTTTAGATATTAGATTAAAAAGAGTCCCGATGTCAGAATTATCTATAGAAGAACGTTTAAAAACTTTTAGTGAAGTAGCTTTAGGATATAGTGAAGAACAAGCATTGGCTGAAGCATCTAGATGTCTTCAATGTGAGAATCCATTATGTATAGAGATGTGCCCACTTCATATAGATATAAAAAACTTCATAAAACTCATTAGAAAAGGTGCTTATGAAGAAGCTAATGAGAAAATTCGCGAGAAGAATTGTTTACCATCAATCTGTGGGAGAGTGTGCCCACAAGAAAAATTATGCGTTATGGGATGTAAGAATACTATAGGTGATCCAATTAATATAGGAGCTCTTGAAAGGTTCATTGCTGATTGGAATCTGGAAAAAGGAATAAAAATTCCAGATATTCCTAAATTTACTGGAAAAAGTGTAGCAATCGTTGGTAGTGGTCCTGCAGGCTTAAGTGTAGCTACAGAATTAGCGAAAATGGGTCATCATATAGTCATTTTTGAAGCATTGCATGAAGCAGGAGGAGTATTAATTTATGGTATACCAGAATTTCGTTTGCCAAAAAAAATTGTTAGACAAGAGATTGAGTATATTAAGAAAATTGGAGTTGAAATAAAGACGAATATTATTATAGGAAAAACTTTAACTATAGATGACCTTTTTGATGAAGGATTTGATGCTATTTTTCTAGGCACAGGAGCAGGATTGCCTAAACTTTTAGGAATTCCAGGTGAAAATCTATGTGGAGTTTATTCTTTAAACGAGTTTCTTATTAGAATAAATTTAATGAATGCATATACTTTTCCATATAAAAGTAAAACTCCAATTAAAGTTAGAGGCAAAGTTGCAGTATTAGGTGCTAGAGGAATGGATGCTGCTAGATGTGCTCTTAGATTAGGAGCAGAAGAAGTTTCCATATTTTATCAAAGGAAAATTGTAGGGAGAGTAGATGATATTAGGCGTGGAATAGAAGAAGGTGTAAAACTTCAATCATTAATTAAGCCAATAAGATTGATCGGAAATGAAAAAAGATGGGTAGAACAAGTTGAACTTATAAGATTAAAGCAAGTAGTAAACAGTAGAACTGGTAAACCTAAACTAATCCCAGAAGAAAGTTCAAGAATATTCTATAATGCTGAGACTGTTATCATAGCAACGGAACATATACCAAACACTATAGCAGCAACAAATACCTCGAGAAATATTAGAATCTCAAATAAACAAAAAACTATAATTGTTGACCCAGAAACTTTAGAAGCCTCTAATGGAATTTTTGCTGGTGGTGATGTAGTTAGTGGTGCAGCAACTGTAATAAAAGCTATAGAAGCTGGAAAAAGGGCAGCTACATCAATAAATAATTATTTAATGAATAAACATTAAAAATACATAATATACAATAATTATATTCTTTTCATATCTTCAAGAGGGATTAGGCAATGAGGAGCAAAAGTTTCAATTTTTACACCTTCTTCTAAAAGAGCTGCACTTGGAGCAAGGCCACCTATCATACATAAACCAAATCTATCCATAGCTACTGGAACACCAAGAATTGCTTCATTTGGAACGCCTAGAGCTAAAACACCGCCCCATCCTCTATCTTTCAATGTTGAAAGAATCCTAAGTGTTTTTTCTCTTGCTTCAGAAACAATTTCTCTTAAAGCTGCAGGCAGTACGCCTGAACCAGTTTTCATCACTTTAACAATTGAAGTTTGATTACTTCGAACAAAAAGTTCAAGAGGAGGAATAGTTGTCCCCTCATATGATATTAACTCAATAATACGTATTGGCTTATGATTTACAATTTGAACTAATCCACCATATTTAAAGAATAAAGGTATTCCAGCATGCATAAGCACGCCATCTATAGTCAAATCACAAACTGTGAAAAGAGCAATCTTTCCTTCTGGAACAACTATGTTTTGATATTCTTCATTTTCATCTAATACTTTAATATATGGAGCTAATAATAAACCAGTTTTATGCAAAGAGTTTACTGTTTCAATGGTTTTATCATAGAAAGATTTATCTATAATTGAGACATTAGCAACTACCATTCCAGAGTCTACAATTGGATCGTATGTAACTGAATAAGCCATTGATAAAAAGCGAGTAATAATAAAACCAAGTCTATGAGATACTAAAGCTCTACTTAGTTCTTCTAAACCTTTATTAGTTATAGTTCTTCCACTTCTTTCATGTCCTGAAACCAAGCCTTTTAATTCTAATGATCTAAGATGATATCTTATAGTTCTTTCACTAAGAAAAAAACCTCTTTTCTCTAGTTCTCGTCGAATTAATGTTGAACCAATTGGTTCTGTTGATTCACTTAATATTTTTAATATCTCAATTTCTTTTCTTGAAATCTCATACGGTTCAGTCATAGATCTATATAAAATAATGCTTTTTCAAATATTTAACATTAACGCAGATTTTTTTAAAAAATTAAAATTTTTACAATAAAAAACCTTAAAATAGTAGTAATACCTATTCCTATTTTTTATAAAGAAAACTAAAGTAACTCAAAAATATTAATTATAATTCCAAAGAATAAGAGAAGAAATAAGATTATATATCAAACACATTCATCGATCAATTTAACTAAAGCCTTAGTTAAGTTATCTAGAGGGTTTTTCCAATTAGTCTATTCAATAAAAAAATATTTCTTTATTTAATAGAAAAATCTTATTATTTCTTATGTATTCTAGATTTTTTTATTTTTAGCTTAATTCAATTTTCTTTTTTTATAAAAAATCACTAATTCATTAAAAAATATGGGCCGGCCCGGATTTGAACCGGGGACCCCCACCGCGTCAGGGTGGTTTTGGGAATTTTTATCCCAACCAGGCTAGACGACCGGCCCTTACCTTTCTATGCTTTAAAAGAAAGTATATAAATTTTTAATTTAAAAATCTATTATTAATTCCAGTTTTTTAATAAGAAAAAATCGAAGCTGCTTTTTTCCAATTAAAGCTCGATGTAACAATATCTATCCCTATTTCTTTAAAACTTCTTTTTATCTCATTTTCTATTACTTCTGGTATTGCTCCTATCCTTAAAACTAATCTATACGATAAAAATGTTAATGGATAAATTTTAATTATAACTTTATCAAGATTTTTTTCAGAAATAATATTTTTTAACTCTCTCATTGTTACATCGTTCACATTTACTGCATTAAGCCCTTTCTTATACCATTCATTAATTATATTTGCATGATAATATGATATATTTTTCTCCCTTCCTAAATAAATATGAATAGGTGATAATTTTTTTATATGAAGTAACCCTTTTAAAGAATTATCTAAATCCATAGTAGAAATACCAATTTTTCTTATAAAATTTTTTATTTTAATATCTAATGTAGAAGTTTCTCCTTTATTATTTGGAAAAATTATTTTTAAATAATCATTTTCAACTTCTTCTATTTTTCCAGTTATTGAAAATTGCTTATTAAAAATTGTAAGAGGGAAAATAGTAAATTTATTTATTGTATTTATAAAAAATTTCTCTTCACTTACATCTATTATTAGCCATCCATTTTTATTAAAAAATAAATTTTTTATTTCAACGTCTGTTTTTGAATATTTTTCTTTAATTTCTTCCATTAAATTTTTTAAAACTTCATATTTATCTTTTCTATTTGTTCTTTCCGATAATACTATTTCCATTTTTTAACCTGGTTCTTCAATTAATTCTTTCTCTATTTGTGAAATTTTTTCTTTTATAGCTTCTATTATTTTACTATTATCATATAATTCTAATATTTTTCCACAAGTTGGACATTTAAATAATTTATTTACACTTTCTTCAAATGTATATTTTCTACATCCAGGAGTACCGCAATAATAAAATTGATGAGATTGTTCATATTCAAGTTTTAAACGTAATCTCTCTAAAGTTTTTTGAAGAGCAACTTTAATAAATCCAATCATTTGGCTTGTTTGTACATTCCATTTAAATACTCTTCTTCCAAGCTTAACATCTCTAGCAACATCATATGATATTAATGATAATTCATGCAATCTATGCAATAACTTCCTAACTTCTCTAATATCAATCTTAAGAATGTTTGCTATTTCTTCATCTGTTAACCATGGTTTTTTCATTAACAATTTAAAAATTTCAACAGCTCCTTTACCTGCTGCTAATTCTATAGTTTTTATAGCAGTAGGCTCATCTATAATAATAAGCAGAAAACATCACCTATTATATAATTAAGTTAAAATTAGGAAGAATATTTACTTTTTCATATTTAAAAAAATATTTAAAAAATTTTAGGATATAATATTATATGATATTGCTATGGATCTAAGTTTTTCTGCGAAAAAAGGCAATGTTTCTAATTCTGCTTCTATACCTTTTTCATTATTTGAAAATGATATTATTTTACTATATTTAAGAATATTTGATAAAATTGAGAAATTTTCTTTTAAATTTTCTAAGACTACATGAATTTTTACATAATTATTTGAAAGCATTAATGATAATTTATTAATTAAATCTTCAATATTTATTTTTTCAAGAGCTGAAATTGCTACATAAGGTAAATTTAAATTTGATAATTTTTCTTCTTTCTCCTTTAATTCTTCTATAGAAATTTTATCTATTTTATTTAATACTAGCAATATTGGAGTTTCAAAAACATTTATTTCTCTTAAAATTGAAAGTGAACAATATATTTTATTCAATATTTCTTCTATACTTTCTGAAATATCAACTATTAAAATTATTAAATCCGAGTAAGATATTTCTTCTAATGTTGAATGAAAAGCTTCAATTAATAATGTTGGCAAATTTTTTATAAAACCAATAGTATCTGAAATAAATACTGGTTTACCATCAATTTTAATCATTTTAGTTTTAGGTGAAAGTGTAGTAAAAAGTAAAGGGCTAATTTTTACTTCACTTTTAGTTAAAGCTTTAAAAAGCGTAGATTTCCCTGCATTAGTATAGCCTGTTATTGTTACAAGTGGTATTCCGTTAATTTTTCTTCCTTCTCTTAATCTTATTCTCCTTTTTCTTATAACCTCAAGTTTTTTATTAATTATAGCTATTCTTCTTTTAATATGAAGATAATAAACTTCAGCATCATACATTCCTAATCCATGAAAACCAGGTTGTTCACCTTTTTTAGCTAATCTAACTTTTTCTTTTACTCTTGGTAATTCGTACATTAATTCTGCAAGTTTTATTTGAAGTTTAGCTTCAATTGAAGAGGCATGTTTGGAAAATATTTCAAGTATAAGTCTTATTCGACTTATAATAGGAACTTGAAGAACTTTAGCTAAATTGTATTCTTGAACTGGTTTAATATCATTTTCAAAAATTACTTTTTCTATTCCAAATCTTTTTATAGCATCTTTTAGAATTTTAATTTTTCCAGGGCCAATATCATATTTTGGATGAGATTCCCTAACTTGAGTTAATTCATATACTACTTGATAACCAGCTGTTTTACATAATTCTTTTAATTCGGCTAAATTTGATTCTTCCCCTTTCTCTCTTCTATGCACTATTGCTACTTTCACTATTTTTTTCCTCCTCTATTTTTTTTAATTAAATATCCAAGTGGAACAGTACTTGGATGTGGAGATTGAATATATGGCTTTAAAGTAGAAGGATGGAAAGTTTCTACTTTTTCAATAATTTTTATTTTTAAAAATTTCTCAAGTTTTCTAGCTAATTCAATTGGTGGTTTAAATGATCCTTGCTCAATTTTTTTTATTATTGTAAGTTTTTCTGAAATTTGTTTTGCTAATTCTTCTTGAGAAATTCCCATTTTTATCCTTGCATTACGAATTATTTCTCCATAATTTTCTACAAGATCTAAATCTTCACCTAATAGCAAATGTTCTTTTTTATTTTTTCGCTTTTTTTCCTTATTTGCCAACACTATTTTTCTTTATAATTATCAATATTTAAACTTTCAATAATTGAAAAAATAAAATAGTTTCTTTATTTTTAATATCTTAGGAATTAGAAAAATTAATTAAGCTTTTTAAAAATATTTTATAATCGATGTATAGAAGAAATCGATTAAGAATATAAAAAAGTGGATTATAATGAAATTTTATCTTGAATGTATTAATTGTAAGAAAAAATATGATGCAAAGAAAGTAATTTATAAATGCGATTGTGGAGGATTACTTGAAGTAAAATATGAAGATATAAAAATTTCTAAAAATTTTAAAAAGAGAAAAATTAATGTTTGGAAATATAAAGAATTCTTACCAATAATAGAAGAAAATAAGATTGTAAGTTTAAATGAGGGAGGTACGCCTTTATATTTTTGCCAAAGAATTTCTAAAGAACTTAATTTAAATATTTTTGTTAAAAATGAAGGGGCAAATCCTACTGGAAGCTTTAAAGATAGAGGTATGACTGTAGGTGTTACAAAAGCTTTGGAATTAAGAATGAGTAAAGTTGTTTGTGCTTCTACAGGAAATACTTCTGCATCTTTAGCTGCTTATGCTGCAAAAGCAGGAATTAAAGCATATGTTTTTATACCATATGGAAAAATTGCTTTAGGAAAATTGGCTCAAGCTTTAGTTTATGGAGCTGAAATAATTGCTATAAAAGGCAATTTTGATGATGCTTTAAAAAAAGCATTAAGTTTAAGTTCTAAAATGTATATTTTAAATTCAATTAATCCGTTTAGATTAGAGGGGCAGAAAACAATAGCTTATGAAATATTTGATCAATTAGGATATGTGCCAGATAAAGTAATTGTTCCAGTTGGGAATGCTGGGAATATTTCAGCTATATGGAAAGGATTTAAAGAATTTTATGAATATGGATTTATTAAAGAATTACCTAAAATGATTGGTGTACAAGCAAAAGGAGCAAATCCAATTGTAAGAATGCTTAAAAATAAAGAAGAATGCTTAAAACCAATTAAAAATCCTAAAACAATTGCAACTGCAATTAGAATAGGAGCGCCAGTAAACTGGCCTAAAGCAATTAAAGCTATAAAAGAATCTAAAGGAGAAATATTAGACGTTACTGATAAAGAAATAATTAATGCACAATATTTATTAGCAAGTAAGGAAGGCATTTTTGTTGAACCTGCTTCTGCTGCTTCTATAGCTGCTTTATTAAAACTTTCGAAAAAGAAATTTTTTGATAAAAAGGAGAGAATCGTTTGTATAGCAACTGGAAGTGGTTTAAAAGATCCTGATATAATTATAGAAAATTATAAAAATAAAATAAAAGTTATTCATTAAAAATAAAGAGTTAAGTACAAGTACCTATTCTTTTTTTATATAGAGAGGTTAAATATTTATGAAGAAATTATCTCCGCGAGAATTAAGAAGATTACAATCGAAAATGCTTCAAGGATTAGATTTAAAAAACTATGGCACAGCTAATGAGGTTATAATAAATTTTAATGATAAAAAAATAATTATAAAATCCCCTTCTATTACATCCATTAAATTAGAAGGTGAGCAAGTATTTCAAATAATTGGAGGAGAAATTTCTGAAGAAAAAATTGAGCTTCCTTTAGAAGAGGAGAAAGAAGAAGTAGTTTTAGAAATTAAAGAAGATGATATAATATTAGTAGCTCAACAAGCAAATGTTTCTATGGAAGAAGCAAAGAAAGCTTTACAAGAAACTAATGGAGATTTAGCTAAAGCCATTCTTTTACTAAAATCGAGAAAATGAAAAATGTAATTTATTTTAATTAAAATTTCTCTTTAATGATATCACTTTCATTTATTGCCCAATTTTGAAATATTTAAATATTATTTTTAAATAAAACTAGTTTGGTAATTGAAAATACGATCCATCTTTAATATATTTTAATAATTTTTCAGATTTGCATAATGGACATTTTTTAGAAAGGCTATAAGTTTTACATTTTTCACAGAAAAACAAATTGTAGCCAAAACTAACTATTTCTAAACTTGAAAATAAATTTTTCCTTTCAAAAAATTTTTGTATTGTTTCTATATCATCTACTGGAATATTTGTGTAGTGTCCACCTCTCAAATAAGTATGAAGCATAGCTTCCATTTCTAATCTTTTTTCTATATCAATTTCTTCTTCAGCAGGTATAATAAAATTTGAATATGTTAAATTTTCTCCTTTATAAGCAATTTGACTAACTTTTTTAATACCAAATTGTTGAATATCATTTAAAATAAATCTTTTCATTGGTTTTATGGAAGAAGTAGACGAAAGAAGGATTTCTATATTTTTTGAAGAATTTTTACGTGTAAAAGTATCAATCCATCTGAAGAATTTAATAAGATAATTCAATGAATCTTTATTTTCAGCAGGATTTCCATTTGTTAATGCTTTTATTGTTTCATAAACTCCTACTAAGGATATAGAAAAATTAATTTTTTCATTTATACCTTTATCAATCAATACTTTAGCTAAACTTAAAAATCCTTTATAGCATGTTTTAAAAACTTCTTCAACTTCGCTATGGAATTTTTCTTCATTCCCTTTACTTTCATAAAATATTCTTGGAATATTTATTGTGAAAGAACCATAAACATGTTCTCCAGAGTATATTGTGAAACCGCTTCCACCATAAAGTGCTTTTCTCTCATTCCTTCTAATAAGAAAATCTATTAAATTAATATTTTCTATTATTCCATCTTCTATTTTTATTTCTTCGAATGGTATCATAAATCTATATTTATCTATAAAATTTATTTTATCTGAAATTTCATTTTTTATTTTTTTAATTGTTTCTATTATTTCTTTGAAAAAATCCATTTTTTCATAAAAATTTTGATCCGTTAAAGAAATGAATAATCTAGGAGCTCCTTTTATTCTTTGAGATAATAAAAGATAAAATATTTTATAAAGATTCTTTTTAAAATTTTGTTCTCCAGAATTTTTATTTAAATCTAATAGAAAAGATGAAAAATTATTTATAGATTGTTCATAATCAATTTTTTCAGTTTCTTTATTAATATAAAATAAGAATTTCTCGATCGAAAAATTTTCATTAATGAAATTATTTAATAAATTAGAAGAATAAAATGCTCTATACGGTTTTACTAACCAAAAATCTAAATTGTCGATATTTATTTTTCCCGCTAAATGTGCATCAGCAACATTTCTTGGAAGAATTTCTAATAAAGTATATTCTCTTAAAACTGCTCCAGAAGTATCTTTTATTATATTATGAATTTCATTTATTGATATTGAATTTAATAATTTTGAAATATCATATAATGGCAAACCAACTCTAGTTAATTTATGACGGTATTTTTCATGCCCTAAATCTATTAATACAGCATTTGCAATTTCTCTAATAAGTGGTGCTGTAAGATATTCTATTTTTAAATTTTTAATTTTTTCATCTATTACATCGGCTACTTGTTTTGCTAAAGAAACTGGAGCACCAGCTTCTCTTACTAAAGCATTTATAATTTTATTTTTATCATAAACTTCTATTACAAATTGAGACTTTCTTACATATAAATGAGTAGTATCTATTTCTTCTATTTCTTCTAAAAATTTTAATAAAGTATCTCCTAAGCGAGTTATAGCATATAATTTTGTTTCATTATCAATAGTAATTATTCCTGTTTTCAATAATTTTTTTAAATGATAAGAAAATTTTCCAGCATCTTGACTTTTAGATAAACCAATAGCTTTCATTAAATCTGTATAACTTAAATTTTGATTTCTTAATGATTTAACAATTTTTAATCTTACAGGTGAAGATAAAGCATCTAAAATATTTGTTAAAAATTGAGATTTTTCGATTTTTTCTAATCGAAAATCTTTTATTTTTTATCCCTCCTTATCTTCACCATTTAAAAGATAACTTTTTTAACAACAAACAATTGTTTAAACTTTTATATTTAGAAATATATTTTTAGTTTATTTAAGTATTACTCCATATGCGTAATGGGGGGCCGTGGTCTAGCATGGTTATGATACCCGGCTCGGAACCGGGAGAAAATTTTCCCGAAGCCGCGAGTTCAAATCTCGCCGGCCCCATTTTTAAATAACCATTTTTTTAAAATTTTTTAATTTTCCTAAGAAAGTTCCATCTAAAAGAAAAATTTCACTTTCTTCTATTATTTTCTCATTCATTCTTAATAATGGACTAACATATTCATTTTTTTGAGTAACATTAATTGGAGTTCCTGAAAGAAAATCATTAAAAGCAGGCAAGATTATCATTTTAATTAATGGTTTTTTAATTTTCTTTTTATTTTTTATCATTAATTTTTTTAAAATTTTCTCTCTTTTTAAAAAAAATTTTATCCAAACTTTTTGTCTAAAAGAAAAACCAAATGATGTTTTAAATTGTATTGTTGGATGAATATGAGCAAGAATTATAGTATCAGCTTCAAGCAATATTTTTTTAGACGGCCATGCATGACCATGTATTAAACCAATTTTTTCATTATTCTCTATCAATATTCCTTGGCTTGAATAAAAAAATATTTTTGATGGAATAAGTTTTTTAATATTGCCATCATGATTTCCAATTATTAAATTTATTCTATCAACTTTTTCATTTATTGATTCTATTAATTCTGGAAGAATTTTCCATTCAAATTTAGATGCTTTAGGGATATTATGTTTTAAATCCCCTAAAATAAATATTTCATTAGGAGAAGTTTTTTCTATAAGTTTTAAAAAATTTTGCGAAATTATTTTTGATTGAGGAGGAATTCTAATACCTAATTCATATAATTCGTATTCAAATCCTATATGCAAATCTGCTACTAAAAGTATTTTTCTATTTTTTATATTTAATATTGAAGCTGGCTCATTTTCTACTATTTTTAACATACCAATCCATTATAATTTTTTATATTCATGATTATTATTAAATATTTGAGAATATGGAGAAAAATGAAAACGATCTAGAAGAATTAAAGAAAAAATATGGAGAAAAATATATTGAGGCAATTAAATGCGTTAAAGAAAAAAGAGTAAAGAAATATATTTTTAAGCCTAGTAATATTAATTTTTGGATAGTAGTTGGATATACAAGAGATTATCTTGTTTTACCAGAAGTAAATTTTTGCTCATGTAATGATTTTTTCTTTCATGTTTTAGATAAAAAATATGATTTATGTTATCATATATTAGCAGTTAAAATAGCTTCAAAAAATAATCTTTATGAAGAAATAATAGAAGAAGATGCATGGTATGAAAAATTAATTAAGGAGTGGAAAGCATAATTTTTTAAATAATTTAAAAAAGAGGAAAGAAAATGACAATAAGTGATTTTTTCAACACCACTTACTTTGGTTTATATGGATTAATCATTTTAGTTTTTATATTAATAATTATATATATTTTCTATACTTCCAGAGGAGAAGCTTAAAAACAATAAAGTAGTAGGATAAATAGAAATGAAAAATTATGAGGAAATCATTTCTTTAATAATTAATAAGAGGAAAGATTTAACAAGAGAAGAAATAGAGAAAAAAATAGAAGAAAAAATTCGTGAAAGCCGTTTTCTTAATAAACTTGGAGCAGCACTTATTCTAGCTGAAGAATTAAATATTTTTCCAGAATATAATATTGAAAAAATTGAAGAAGAAACTTTAACAACAAGAATAATAGATTTAGTTTCTGGATTAAAAAATGTTGCAATTATTGGAAGATTGCTTTTTATAACTCCTTTAAGAAAAATTGGTCAACATTCATATATTTTTGGAAAAATTGGAGATAAAACAGGAAAAATTAATTTAATTTTATGGGATGAAATTGCTTTAAATGTAGAGAAATTAAATCTTAAGCCTGGAGATATTATTAAAATAGAAGGTGGGTATGTAAAACAAAGATTTGATAGATTAGAAATAAATATAGGAAAAAATGGAAAAATAGAAAAATTGGAAGGAGAATATGAGCAACCAGATATATTATATCATGTTCTTCCACTTAAAGAAGTTATAGATAAAGATGGAATTTTCGATATAAAATGTACAATTAAATCTATTGAACCATTAAGAACTGTTAATATAAAAAATGAAGTGGTAAATTTAAGAGAGGCAATTATAATGGATGATTCTTATGAGACAAAATTGATTGCATGGAGAGATAAAATAGATATATTCAATGATATCAAATTAAATGATGAAGTAGTTTTATTTGAAGTAAAAATGAAAAAATCTGAAGTGCATACAACCAATAATACATTTATAATGAAAATCGATTCTAAAAATAAAATAGAGGAAATAAAAGAAGAAAAATATGAAATAGTTAATAATTTAAAATTAAGGATTGTTGAAATAATTGATCATGGAATGAATATTAAGAATATTCTTGGTTATGATGGAAATAAAATTATAAGAATTAAATGTTTTTTAACAAAAAATTTAGATATTAATAAAGATGATATCATTTTTATAAAAAGAGGAATAAAGAATATTAAAGGTAATAGGGAAGAAATTATTATTGAGAAAGAGAAAGATTATTTAATTCTTAGAAAAGATATGGAAGATCTTCCATATTATAAAGCAAATGAATATACTCCAGATAATATTACTAAAGAAGAAAATGATATCATTATATATGGTTTTTTAAAATCAAAGTCTCCATTAGCGCTTGTTGAAACAAAATATGGATTAGTTGAAAAAATTTATTTCTGGATTTCAGGAAATGAGAAAATAATTAGTGGTATTGCTTGGCGTGATAATGCTTTAAAAATAAATCAAATAAATATAGGAGAGAAAATAAAAATTAAATGGGTTAATATAAAAAAGAGATTTAAAGATTTTGAAATAGAAGTTACTTCAGATAGTGTGATTGAAGTAATTAAGTAATCTTATTCTTTATTTTTAATTCATTTTCATACTCTTTAATAACATCTTCAAATATATTAAGGCCTATTTCAAGATATTCTTCTTCTATATTAAGTGGAGGTGCTATTCTAAAAGTAGAAATACCGCAACTAATTATTGCTAATCCTTGTTTAAAACATCTCATCATAATTTCTTTAACTTCTTTTCTACCCGGCTTTTTAGTTTTTTTATCAACTACTATCTCAACACCTATCATTAACCCTTTTCCACGCACATCACCAATTAATTCATATTTTTCTTCCATTTCTTTAAGCCTTTTTAAAACATTTCTTCCAAGTTTAGTAGCGCGTTCTAAAAGATTTTCATTCTTTACAACTGAAATTGTTGCTAAAGCTGCTTCACAAGAAACAGGATTTCCTCCAAAAGTTGTTGCATGACTCCCAACTTCCCAATCCATTATAGACTCTTCTGCTACAGTAGCACCTAATGGTAATCCAGAAGCTAAAGATTTTGCAATACAAATAATGTCTGGTGAAATATTATAGTGTTCTATTGCAAACCATTTTCCAGTTCTACCCATTCCAGCTTGTATTTCATCATCTATAAGCAATATATCATATTCATCAGCTAATTTCTTTAACTTTATAAAATAATCATCTGGTGGAAATATGTATCCACCTTCCCCTTGAATAGGTTCAAAAACTATTGCAGCAACTTCCTCTGGTGGAACATATTTTTCTAGTACATATTCTTTTATATAATCAACACACCATAAATTGCATTCAGGATATTGTTGTTTGAATGCGCACCTATAACAATAAGAGAAAGGAACATGAACTACATTTGGCATAAGTGGAGAAAAATATTTCCTTTGAACAGGTTTACTTGCAGTTAAACTTAAAGCTCCTATGGTCCTTCCATGAAAACTATTAATAAAAGCTATGAAATATGGTTTACGTGTATGCCATCTTGCCATTTTTATAGCAGCTTCAATTGCTTCGGTTCCACTATTTCCAAAATAAACTCTCTTTTTGAAAGAACCTGGAGTTATTTTACAAAGTTCTTCAGCAAGTGTTACAGCATTTTCAAAATAAAAATCTGTTAATGAATAATTTAGAAATTTTTCTATTTGTTTTTTAATCCTTTCAATCACGTATGGATGACTATGCCCCACATTAGAACAAAGTATTCCAGAATTAAAATCTATATATTGATTTCCATCAACATCTTCTACTATACTTCCTTTTCCAGATTTTACTACAAGTGGATAATATCTTGTAAAAGATTGAGAAATTACTTCTTCATCTCTTTTTAAAATTTCTTTAGCAATAGGTCCTGGAGGTGGAACTTTAATATTTGGATATTTCATATAAAATCACCATTTTTTATGGAATCTATATTGAGAAGTGGTTTAAATTCTTTAAGATAAAAACATTTAATGTGTAACTATAATTTCTATATAGCTAATATATTTTTTTCCTCCATTTTCTAATATTTTTTCATCACTTCCAATAGAAATTTTCTTAATAATAGCATCTTTCATAAAGCTTTTTCGAAGAGATTCAACAACAGCTATGCATTTTGGAATTTCTTTTCCCCTTGCTCTAAAAATAACTTCCTTTTTTCCTTCATTAAATAAAGTTATGCATGCTGTAATATAGCGATCTATTGGTTTACGACCTATAGCTACAATATTATTTTTTACTTCTTCTTCATTAGACATTTTTCTATAATTTTAAATTACTTTTTTCCTTATAAAAATGTTTCTATTATTTTTTTAAAGTAATTCCTGAAGATGGAACTTTAAATACATTGTGTTTTATAATTATTTATTTTATGAAAAACTTATTAATAATAGATGAATGAAGTAAAAGAAAATAAAATAATTGACGAATTAGAAGTAAAAATAATTAAACTTTTAGAAAATAAACCCATGAGTGCAGCGGAATTAAGTTCAGCTTTAAATGTCTCAAAACCTTCAATTTATGTAAGAATAAATAAATTACTTTCAAAAGGGGTTATTGTAAAAAAGAGAATTGAGAATAAAGTTGTTTTTTGTTTATCAAAAATTCCTGAAGAAAAGCATGAAGAAATAAAAAGTATTGAAATTAAGCATAAAATTGAGATAAGAAATATTTTAGAAAAAACAATAGTATACACTCTTATATTTATAGGAATAATAATATTTTTTTATACAATTTATAGTGCTATAGAGAAAAGTATGCCTTTAAGAATAATAGGTGGACTTATCATCGCATTTCCATTATGGATAATTGCTTTATGGTTAAAAGGTAAATTTAAGATGAGTTAAATATTGTTAAGAAAAATTAAGATAATTTAATTAAAAATATTCTATTTTTAACAATTTTTAAGGAACGTTAAGCTATTTTTTAAAAAAATGCTTTACGATATGAATAAATTTTAGAAATATTAATTAAAAATTAATGAAAAAGAGTTTATCGAAAGAAAAATTTGATATAATGTTGGATGAAGAAAGTATAAATTTCATAAAGAAAATGTTACCTTTTACTACAATATTTTTAATGATTTTTATTTTTATATTATTTATTCCTTTTATAACAATTGCAATTTTTTTATTACCAATAATAGCAATTTTATCACTTTTATCAAAAAGAATTAGAAAAAGTATAGCAAATTTTTTAAAATTACCATTTATCTTTTCATTTAAAATAGCTCTTTTCATATCTAGCTTATTTTCAAAAAATAGAATGCAAATAATTAATAAATTTATTAAAGATAGTTTAGAATTGAATAATTTCTCTTTTAATAATAAAGTTAAAGCAGATTTATTTTTAGGATATAGATGGGTTGGCAAATCTTTTTTTGGATACTTATCAAAAACAGGAATTACTTTTGAAAATCTTGAAAGAGGTATAACAATTTTTGGATCTTATGGTTTGAATATTATGCGTAAAATAATTAAAGAAGCTGCTATGAAGAGAATTGGAATAATCATTTTTGATTCATCTAATATTATTGGAGTTCCTAAGAATATTGCTTCAATCAAAGTTTATAATATTGGTATTGATACTTTAATTAATCCAATGGATGCAAAACCATTGCCTTTAAAAATTTGGACAAATATTTTAGCAATGGCTATTTCTGTTGCATGCACATTGGATATTGAAGAAGCAAGTTTATTAGCAGATTTCTTTTATAATCAATACGAATATGAAAATATATTAAGAGTTGATCAAGTGAATATATGGAGTGATGGTTTAAATAGATTTTTTGAAAAAAGGAGAGCAGATATTTTAAAAGCAGATATTAAAAAACTTTTATTAACAAAAATTTTTTCTGATGAGGGAAAAAATATTCTAAGCTTTTTACCAAAAAAAGGGGAAATAATATGTTTAAGAGTTGGTGGAATAGATAGAGAACAAAAAACTTTCCTTTTAATATTATTTATAGGTATATTGTACCAAGTTTTAAGAAAAGAAAGGGAAAAGATTCTTATGGTTATAGATGAATTGCAAAATCTTTTACCTCAAATACATCTTTTACCGTATGACTATAGACCTGTAATGGAAAGATTAATGTATATGCTTAAAGAAGCTTCAAAAAACATTAGTTTATTATTGCATACTTCTGCAACATGGATAGCAAACTACGCTTATAGTATAACTCCAAATTTAATAATAACGACGATTGAAGACCCATACATTGCAGATGAAGTATCTAGAGTATTTGCATTAGGAAGAGGGGGAGAAAATTTTATACTAAAACTTTCACCTCAAGAAAGTATAGTAAAAGTAATGACGCATGAAGGCATGAAAACTTTCTTAATGCTTACACCAATAACAGATTTTAATATAGATATAAGTAAAGAAGACATATTTGAAGAAGAAATAGGAGAAAATGTTACATTTCTTAAAAAAGAATTCTTTAATAAAGATGAATTAGCGTATAAAATTATGAAGCTTATATATCAATTAAAAAATATAAATATAGCAACAATTCAAGCATATCTTTCAGACAAATATGAATTAAATGATATAAAAGAATTAATCAAAGAACTTATTAATAAACAATATATAAAACAATCTTCAATTAATGAAGAAAAATTAGAAATAACCGAGAAAGGGTTGTTTGCAATTGATGAATGGGAAGAAAGAAAATTTGTAAAAAAGAAAGAAGATGTTAAAGAAGAAGAAATTTATTTAAAAATTAATGAGAAAATTGTCAAAAAATTAGTTGAAGCAGAGAAGAAATTTTCACATCAAGAATGGTGTCAATCGATTATTCTATGTTACAATTTGATTAGGCATGCAATGATATTATTAATTTCAGATCCGGAAAAAACTAGATGGAAAAAATTTAAAGCATTATATGAAACTTTATGCATTGAAGGCCTAAAACCAATGGAGTTAGAAGATGTTGAATGGTTAGAAGAAATAAAAAATAAAGCTGAAAAAGCAGATTTAAGCATAGGGGAAAAAGAAGCTGAAAGGGCATTAAAAATTGCAAAAAATGTTTTATTAAGTATTTTAAGGAGGAAAAGAAAATGAGATATATTTCTACAGGTTGCAAAATTTTAGATAAATTAATGGGTGGTGGATTTTTAGCAAGCGCAATAAATCTTATTTATGGAGATCCTGGGAGTGGAAAAACAACAATAATACTTCAAACAATTCTCAATTTATCTAAGAATTGTGAGGGGGAATTTTTCTATTTAGACACAGAACAAGGTTTTCATGAATCTCGATTATTACAAATGGCTAAAGCTCTTAATATTGATCAATCAATTTTAGATCGTATGTATATAACTCGTGTAGATAGTTTAAGTGAACAACATAAAACTATTATTCATAAATGGGAAGAAACAATAAAGAATGAGGGGCTTCAACCATTAGCTTTTATAGTTGATAGTTTTGTAAATCAATATCATAAACAGCTCTTGGCTACAAAAACTTCTTTTTTAGCAAGTGAAGCTAGAGAATTACAAGGTAAGCTTGCATATCAAGCTGGAAAGTTGATGAGTTTGGCTATAAAGTATGATGTGCCTGTTATTCTTGTTTCATGGACTAAAAGTGCTGCATACAAAACATTTTTAGATAGAGAAAGAAACAAAATGTTAAAAAAACAAGAGTTATTAGATTTAGAATTGGGTTTTGATGCAAAAAGATTTGAAGTAATTGGTGGCAGTCATCTTGAATACATAAGTAAAACAATATTAAGATTATTAATTTTGAAAGATTATAAACGTCTTGCAATTTTAGAAAAACATATAGCTATGCCTACCCCTAAAGTAGTAAAGCTTAAAATGACTGAAGAAGGCTTTGTTGGGGATGATGAGAAAATATATGAATTAAATGATTATTGGAGAAAAATAATTCAAGAAACATAGAATCGGATAAAAAAGATTGTAGAAAGTACAATTCGTCTATTTTAAGCATTTCACTTCTAAATTTAAAAATGTAATCCTCCTTTTGTTTTTATTAGAATTTTTACTACTTGTTAAATTTTTTAATAAAATTTTTAATATGACAATTTTCTAAATCTTAAGTTATTAAATAAGTTTAGAAAAAGAAAAACCTTAGATTTTTAATAAATAAAAATTCTAAAAAGGAATATTATAAAAGAGAATCAAAAAATCCAGAAAAGTTTATAAGTTACTATTAAGCATTCAAAACAATGAACGAAAGACTCATAGTATGGGTACCTAGACTTATCACAATTATAGCAATTATAGCACCTCTAACATTCTACTATTTCACTTCAGGATCTCTATCGAATTTCATTATGCCAGTTTTAAACCCTCCTCAAGAATTTATATCCTTTGACCCAAGCTCAATTCGTATAATCTCAATAAATTATACTACTACTGATGGAAGATACTTATTGAATGTTGAATTGTTTAATAGTGGGAATAATAAGGTTGGTTTAAATAAATTGTATGCAAGGATAACTGTTCCTTCATCAAATATTGATGGAAAAATAATTCTTCAAGCTCCATTTATTTTAGAATCTGGTGAGAAGGAGAGCGTACATATCTTGTTCTTATTAGAGAAAGGCTCTATCGAAGATCTTATGATAATTCTTGAAAAAGGATCTCCTGTTAATCTTTCAGGGAATGTCACTTTGATCTTAAATTCAATTGAAATTCCATTCGAATTCTCGATAAGCAATTTTAGATTTCCGAAGTGAAAAAATATGGAGAAATTTAGAATTTTATATCTAATTAGTGGAATTATTTTCCTAATAATATCTATAGCTGGTGGTGCTTGGTGGGAATTAATTGGTGGTGAAGTTTCTAAACCATTTTTATACATTGGATTTTCTCCATTTGACTTTAAGTTCGAGATTTTAGGTTTGGAGTTCCTTAAACCACCACCTTTAATAATTGGATTGTTTTTATGCGAAAGATTGCTTGCTATAATTGGTTCAATCACTATAATTGCTGGCTCATTGTTATATAAAAAAACATGGTCACAACGATTATTTAATCTCAGACCATTTATAATGCCAGTATTATTTATTGTTTTAATCTTGATTGGCATTACTATAATAATATCTTCAGCACAACAATACATACCTATTGTAGCTGAAGTTTTACCAAACTTAAATGATGCATTAATGCCATATTCAAGCCAATATCTAACTATAAACCTTTATCCAATATTGTATATTGATGCTTCTTTAAAAATCAAAACATTATCTCAATTTACATTTAAATTTTGGATGGCTCTATTTTCAGGATTGCTTTGTTTAGTAGCATCGACTATACGTAGAAAAGAAGCTAAGAAATAAACATTCTTTAAAAAATTCTGAAAAGATGATGCAAATATACATTAGATAATTTTTATCTAAATATTTATATCTAAATCTAAAAAATAGAAAATTAAAAATTTACTTTCAAATTTCCATTTATATTTTTAAAACTTTATATAACACCGTTATATTTAATTTCTTGAGGAAATATGCCTAAAATATCTATCATACTAGCATCTGAAAGATTAGATAAAATTTATCCAGCAATAATACTTGCAACTAGTTCTGTTGCCTTAGGATGGAATGCTGAAATATTTTTCACTTTTTGGGGTTTGCTAGCTTTAAAGAAAGGACATGAAACTAAAAATGTAAGCTTAGATTATAATGAATATAAAGAATCTTTAATAAAAATGATAGAATTAGGTAAAATTCCAGAATGGAAAAGTATGCTTAAATCTTTTAAAAATACTGGTAGACTTAAAATTTATGCTTGTTCAACTACTATGGATTTATTTAAAATTAATAAAGAAAATCTTGAAGATTTTGTAGATGATATAGTTGGTGCTCCAACTTTCCTATCTAAAGCTAAAGATTCTGAAATAAACTTATTTATTTCTTAAAAAATAAAAAGTGAATAAAAATATGAAAGTAGATTTAGTAATTGATGCAAGATTTAAGTTTTGTCCAGGACCTTTATTAGCATTAGTTGAAGCAATTAGTAAAGCAGAATCGGGTCAAATAATTAAGCTTTTAGCTACCGATCCAGCTGCCCCTTCTGATATAAAAGAATGGGCTTCTAATGTAGGACATAATATTTTAAAGATTGATAAAAATGAAGATGTATATGAAATATATGTGGAGGTTAAATAATAATGTCAAGTGATGTAATTAAAGATGTAAGATCTCTTTTAGAATCTCATGGTAAACCTAAAAAGGAAGTATACCTTGATTCAGAAAATTCTGGATTAATATTTCCTGAAGCTTTAGAAGCTTTAATTGAAACTTACAAAAATATTGGATATGGTCATCCATCTATAACACATAAAATTGGATGGGAATCTTACGAGAAACTTTATGAATCAAGTAATATATTAGCTAATGTTTTAAATTGTAATCCTGAAGAAATAATATATACTCATAATGGTACTGAAGCAAATAATTTAGCTATCTTAGGATTAGCAGAATCTTATAAAGAGAGAAATAAAATACTTGTTTCAAGCATAGAGCATTTAAGTGTGATTTTTCCAGCCGAGCATCTTCAAAAATATGGATATAAAGTTATTAAAATTCCAGTAGATAAAGAAGGATTTGTAAATAAAGATTTTATAGATAAAAATATTGATAAGGATACTCTTTTAGTAAGCATAGCAGCTGTAAATCATGAAATAGGAACAATACAAGATTTAAAAGCAATAATTGATATAGTAAAAGATAAAAATCCAGAAGCATTCATTCATACAGATGCTTGTGATGCTTTTGGAAAAATTAAAATAGATTTAAGAAAATTGAATGTAGATTTGGCTTCTTTCAGTAGCCATAAAGTTTATGGACCAAAAGGTGCAGGAGCACTTTATGTAAAAGAAGGAATAAAATTAGAACCTATAATATATGGACAACTTAGTACTCAAAAACTTTGGCCAAGTTTAGAAAATATTCCTTCCATATTTGGTTTTTCTAAAGCAATTAAAATTTTATATTCTAATTTTGAATTTTATAATTCAAAAATGATTAATCTTAGAGATATGCTTATAAAAAATATAATTGAAAAAATAGATTATGTGTTTTTAAATGGTCCAAAAGGGAATAAACGTTCATCTGATAATGCTAATTTAAGCTTTCTATATTGTGAGGGTGAAGCATTAACTGTTGAGCTTAGCTTAAATGGAATATATGTTTCAAGTGGAAGTGCTTGTACAAGTAGAGTTTTAGAGCCAAGCCATGTTCTTTTAGCTATAGGAAGAAAGTATGAAGAAGCGCATGGAAGTTTATTAATGAAAGTTACTCCTTTTCATAATGAAGAAGATATAAAATATGTGATTGAGAAAATGCCTGAAGTAGTATCTAGAATACGCTCGATTAGTCCAATTAAACCTGGAGATGAGAAAAATGTCTAGTAGAATTCCTTTACCATATAATCCTAAAGTTTTGGAACTTTTTAGAAATCCTAAGAATTTAGGTAAAATGGAAGATGCAGATGCTTCAGCTGTAGCTGGAAGTATAGCTTGTGGAGATATGATTGCAATATATCTTAAAATAGATAAAAATACTCAAAAAATAATTAAAGCATCATTTGAAAGTTATGGTTGTGCAGCAAATATAGCTGCTTCAAGCATACTGACTGAGATTATTAAAGATAAAACATTAGAAGAAGCTTGGCAAATTTCTTGGAAAAGAATTTCAGATGAGCTTGGAGGACTCCCAGCTGTCAAATATCATTGTGGAATACTTGCTGTAGGAGCCTTAAGAAGAGCCATAAGAGCATATTTTAAGGATAAACCTAAGCCAAAATGGTTACCAGAGGAACTTACACAAGATGAGAAACATGCTCTTGAAGAAGAGCAACTTATAGAGATCTTATCACGTAAAATTGAGAGAATTAAAGAGAATTATTAATATTATTTTTTACATTTCAATTTCAATAGGCTTTAAGCGTCTTACAAAGAATTTTCTTATTTCTTCAGCAAAAAGAATAACTGGAGAAAATATAAATAAGAAGAGCCAATCATATAAACTTAATGGAACAGTATTGAATATATGTTGCAATGGTTGAAAATAAATTATAAATAAAGTTATAATAATTTCACCAAGAATACCAAAAAATATCCATTTATTAGATAGAAAACCAACTTTAAATATCGATGTCCTACTTGTTCTACAAGCAAAAACATTACCAATTTGAGACGTAACTATACTTGCAAAAGCCATAGTTGTGCCTTTTTTATATAAATAATCATTCATATTCAAGAAATGCCCAAAATACCATCCTCCAGATATCCATGTTGTAATTGCACTAATCATGCATGCAAAAGCTTCTATTATTCCAAGGAAAAATGAACGTGCTATCATTCCTAAATCCAATAACCTTTCTTTCTGGCTTCTTGGTGGTTGCAACATTAAAATTGGTTTAGGATATTCAACTCCTAATGCTAAAGCTGGTAAAACATCTGTTCCTAAATCAATAGCTAATATTTGCATAATTGTAAGAGCGAGAGGAATTTTAAATAATACAAAAGCAATAAATGGAATTAACTCTGGCCAATTTGAAGAAAGAATGTATGTGGTAAATCTTTTTATGTTTCTATATACACCTCTACCTTCTTCAATAGCATTAACAATTGTAGCAAAATTATCATCAAGCAATATTATATCAGCTGACTCCTTTGCTACATCCGTGCCTGTAATACCCATAGCAATCCCTATATCTGCTGCTTTTAATGATGGTGCATCATTTACTCCATCCCCAGTAACAGCTACGATTTCACCTTTCTTTTTAAGAAGCCTTACTATTCTAAGCTTATGTTCTGGAGTAATTCTGGCAAAAACTACTCCATCATTGTTTAATTCTTTTAATAATTCTTCATCACTTAATTTATCTAAGTCGGCTCCTGTAAAAACTTTACATTTATCATCTTTTATTATTGATGTTTGTAAAGCTATAGTTTTAGCTGTTAATTCATGATCTCCAGTAACCATTATTATTTTAATTCCTGCTCTCCTAGCTTTTTCAATAGCTTCTTTAACTTCTGGTCTAGGAGGATCGTACATTGCCATTAATCCAATAAAAATAAGGTCTTTTTCTATATTTTCAATTGTATATTCATAAATATCTTGAGGTATTTCCTTATATGCAAAAGCAAGAACCCTCAATCCTTCCTTTGCAAATTCATTTATTTGTGAAACTATTTTATCTTTATAATAAGATGAAAGTTCTTTATTTAGTCCTTCAATTAAAATATATTTACATTTAGATAAAACCTCAATCGGTGCTCCTTTAACATAAACTACTTTTTTATCATTTGCATTATGGATTGAGCTCATCATTTTTCTAATTGGATCAAAAGGTATCATATGAATACGTGGTTTTTTTGCTAAAGCTAAATTAATATTAAAATCAAGTTTTTGAGAAGCAATAAGTAAAGCAACTTCAGTGGGATCTCCAATAGCTTCCCATTTAGACTTTTTATCAGATGGAGGAATTAATTTTGCATTATTGCAAAATGTTGCTGCTTCAAATAATAAATTTAATTCTGGCAAATCATTTATTGATATTCTTTTACCATTTAAAATAAAGTCTCCACGAGGTTCGTATCCAATACCTGTAACTTGCAAAACTTTATTGTTTATCCATATTTTTGTTACAGTCATTTCCCCCTTTGTTATTGTTCCAGTTTTATCTGTACATATTGTTGTAACACACCCCAATGTTTCTACAGCTGAAAGACGTTTTATTAAAGCATTTTTACGCGCCATCCTTCGAATACTCATTGCTAATGAAACAGATATTGTTGCTTGTAAACCTTCCGGAACACATGCTACCATTATTCCAATTCCAAATAAAAAAGCTTCAAGTAAACTAATTTTTAATAGAATCCCAATAATGAAAAATATTGTACCAATTATTATTGCCATTATTGATATTGTTTTAGCAGTTTTAGAAATTTCCTTTTGTAAAGGGCTCGACTCTTCTTTAATAGTTTGAGCAAGGTTAGCAATCGAACCAAATTTAGTCCTCATTCCAGTTGAAAATACTATAGCTTTACCATGACCAGACACAACTGTTGTTCCCATAAGTATGATGTTTGGTATATCTGTCCAAGGTACATTCTCTTCCAAAAATGGTTCAGCACTTTTTGCTTGAGGTGCAGACTCACCTGTTAAAGTTACACTACTAACAGTAACTCCAAAACTTTCAATTAAACGAGCATCAGCAGGTACACGATCTCCTTCTTCTAATATAATAAGGTCTCCTGGAACAAGCTCACTTGCTTGTATTTTCTTTTCTATTCCATCCCTACATACTCTTGCGTAAAGTGGCATAATTTTCTTTAATTCTTTAATAAGCTTTTCAGCTTTATATTCTTGTAATAATCCTACAATAGCATTAATGATAACTATTAATATAATGGCTACACTAAGTTCTATCATATTTAGAATAGCAGCAAGTAAACTTGCAATAAGTAATAATATTGCAAATAAACTTTTAAATTGTTCAAAAAATCTTATGATTATTGATTTTTTCTTAAATTCTTTTATAATATTAGGTCCATATTCTTTTAATCGTTTTCTTGCTTCTAGTTCGCTTAATCCATTTTCTGAAGTATTTAGTTCCCTGAGTACTTCTTTGGTTGATAACATATAGATTTTCGTATGATTCTCTTTTGCTATCTTTGTGCTCATTTCCATTTCCCGGCTTTATTTTCATGGTTTAAGCTCCAATATTTTTGTTGAGATCACTGTTTTTATAAGCTATTATATAAGGATTAATAAAAAATAAATTATTTTTAATCATGATTATGTATATTACATAAAATTCGATTTTTATTTAAAATTCTATTATCTATTTTAAGCTTATGATTAATAATTATAAATTAATCATGATAAAATTATACAATTCTTAATTTATAAAACAATGATAACTATTAATATAAAAAGAATTTTTGAAATTAAGAGAAAAAATACTTAGTAGAAATTATCATAAAATAATAATCCCTAAGATAATGATTCGTAAGTTTTTCTTATTTTCTTTGGGTTAACTATAGTTTCCCATACTTCTTTTCCTTTAAGAAAGTTTTTAACAGCATTAATAGCCGAGTAATCCATACATTTTATTGCATACCGTGTTGCATACGCTATATGAGGTGTTATGAAAACATTATTAAATTTAAGCAATGGATGATCTTCATTTATTGGTTCATCTTCAATAACATCAAGAGAAATATACCCTATTTTTCCACGTTTTAAATTCTCAATAAGTGCAGCATTATCTATAATTGCCCCTCGGGCCGTGTTAATTATAATAACTCTATCTTTCATTATCTCAAATTCTCTTTTTCCAATCATATGATATGTTTCTGATGTAAGCTCCGCATGAATTAGTATTACATCAGATTTTTGTAGAAGATCATTAAAATTATTCATATAATGAAAGCCTGCTTCTTTTATTTTCTCTTCAGGGATATAAGGATCATAGATTAAGATTTTCTTTGCATTAAAACCATTTTTAAGTATATGAGCAACTCTTGATCCAATCCAGCCAAAACCTATTATTCCTATAGTTAAATCTCTTATATTATTAGTGAGAAAATCTATAGAAACATATCCTTTTCTCCACCATTCTCCATTTTTTACCCATTTATCAGCTTCTCTAAGCTTCCTTAGAGCAGTAAGCAAAAGAGCTATTGTGTGCTCTGCTACAGCTTCAGCTTCACACCATCCTGGAACTCTTGCAACAAGCACTCCATGTTCCTCAGCAGCTTTTATATCAACATTATCATACCCTCTACCATTAACAAAAATCATTTGAACATCTTTATTTCTTTCAAAGAATTCTGATGTGAATTTTGGTTTTAAGATTTCAGTAATAACAATTTGAAAATTAAGAAGTTGATTTGCAAGCTCTATAGGATTATCTGAACCATACAATATTTTGACTTCACCAAATTTTTTCAATTTCTCAATAGCATCAGTATAAATACCAAAAAGTTCAAGACCTTTATATCTTACAATAGCTATCCTAATTTGCAATTGTACCACCCATTTTTTATAAAAAATTTTAACTTAAAATATATTATATAATTTTTCTAAATTTACTTTTTCAAATAAAATTCTTATTCCCAACCATATGCACGCATTATATACGGTGTAATGAATGTTTCTATAATTCCTGCTATGATGAACAATGGAATTAACCCAAGCATTATGTAAATTGTTCTTCTTAAAGCTTGATGAAATTCAATGTTAGAACTTAAGTTACCTTGCTTTAAAGCCTTAAGAAAATCAAACCCTAATCTTAATCCAACAGAACCAGAAATTATAAAAGCAGGAAGCTCTATTATTCCATGCGGGAGTATTGCTGCCATGAGTAAAGTTAAGTTTTGAATAATATCCATAATTACCCCTAAAATGAAACCATTAAAAAATAGTGTTGTTAAAACTGGAATAATAAATATCACACCAGAAAGAGCTGTAGCTAGTGAAACTTGCCAATTATGAAAAGATATGTCGAGAGCAAGAAAAGGCAAACCATACGTGGCTTTAAATAAGGGATTCATTTTTCCTGGTACATATCCTAATGCGTAGAAAATTTGTCTAATGCCAGAATATGAAATCCATTCTCCAATTAATACTCCTAAAGAAAAAGCAACTATTGAAAAAATATGGAATATAATATTCTTAGGTTTAGTTAGAAAAATGATGAGTTCATTTAATCCTTTCTTAATTTTTTCTAATCCTATTTTCAAAATATATGAAAAGAAATCTTTTAAAAATGAAATATTGATAGAATATGAAATAATAATAGAATTAGGTTGTGATTTAAGGAAAATCGCAGTCTTAAGTATATGAAAAATTGGAGTTAGAATAAAGCTTAAGATAAGTGCTATGATTGATGAAATTTGAATAGCAAGTAAGCTTGCTATAAATGAAATAACGCTTATAAATATTAAAGATAATACTCTAAAAACACAGTATGCTAATGTATCAATAGGAAGCTCTTTACATACCATTATACTTCTCCTTATTGCGGCAAATCCATAAAGACCATTCATAGCTACAGGATAAGCATAAAGAGTTAATAATGTAAAAATTAGTGTGAAAATTAATGCAATTAATATAAAACCTACCCATAAAAAGAGCTTATTAAAAAATGATGGATACTTTAATTGATCTAAACCTATAGTTGATAAATGTAGAATATCAAAAAATATCCAAGTAAGCACTAAAAATATTGGCCCATATTTTATAATTTCAACTACTAATACTGTCCAAGTCATTTTAGTCCATTTTAATTTCATTTCTTCTAACACATTTGATATTGAAAGTGTACCATTTCTTAATAAATGAAGATAAGAGCCATATTCTGCAGAATTTAAAAAACCACTGGCTATAATAGAAGCTAAAAAAAATGTAAATGCTGCTATAATGAAAGTAATTATAATTTTTGGAATAATTAAAGAAAATAATGAAAATAATGTTGAGAAATCACTAGCTATAAGTGCATTTGCAATCTCATTTAGAATGTTTGTTGCAGCAAGTTGGGATAAAGAAAATATAAGAGTAATAACTATTATAGATTCTTTTAAAACTTCAACAGCACTACCTAGCATTATAGGGAATATTGATGATGGGTTTAATCGCCAAAGCCAATATGATATACTAAATAAGTTTTCCAACTTAGTTTGCTTATCTAGTAATTGATATGAACGTAAAAAAGGTTCCGGCATTGAAGAATCATTCATATGAGAAAAATTCTTTTAAGAATATTTAAGTCTTTATCTTTAAATAATTATATTCTCATTTTTCTTAAATTAAAATTTTTAATATTAATTTGTCAAAAATAAAAAAATATTAACATAAAATTTAATAAAATCGAAGAATTAAATATCTTATCATAATACTTTTTTCAAAATATTAGTATTTTTATGAAAAAGTTTATATATTAGTTTGTATAATTTTAAAGAGAAAAGTTTATATATTAGTTCGTACTGGTTGAATTTCCTAATTAGTGAGCATTTTTTAGTGAATAATTTTAATGCTATGAACTATTAGGAAATAGAGGTGAGTATTTAAAATGGAAAAAGAAAAATTTTTGGGAAAATATAGGTGCCCACAATGTGGAAGTAAGTACTTAATAGAAGATAGTAGAACAGGAGAAGTATCTTGTCAATCTTGTGGATACGTATTATCAGAAATAGTTATAGATCAAGGTCCTGAATGGAGAGAGTTTGAAGAAAGTGAAAAAAGTAGAAGTCGTGTTGGTCCTCCACAATCAATTATGTATGAACATTTAGGCTTATCGACTACTATTTCTAAAGATTTAAAAGATGCTCAAGGAAAAGCTCTTCCAAAAGAAGCTAAAAAACACTTAAGTGAATTAAGAAAAGCTGATTATAGGTCTCAAGTAAATATTGCTCAAAAAAGAAATCTTGAACAAGCAGCAAATGTTTTAAGAATATATGCTGATAAGCTTAATTTACCAGATTATGTTATTGAAGGAGCTATGCAAATTTATAAAGAAGCATTAAAAAAAGACCTTATACGTGGAAGAGCTATTAGAAATATTATAGCTGCAGCAACTTATGCTGCTTGTAGAATTTCTGGAACTCCAAGAGATTTAAGAGAATTTGAAAAAGCGTATCCAATTGTTACTAAAAAAGATATTGCAAGAGATTATAGATTATTAATGAAGTATCTTAATCTTAAAGTTCAATTAACGGATCCAACTATATATGTTAATAAAATTGCTTCAAAGCTTGGTTTAAGTCAAAATATTATTCAAGAAACAATTAAAATATTAAATAAAGCTGAAGAAGTTGGAGCAACAATAGGTAAAGATCCTGTAGGAATTGCAGCTGCAGCATTATATTTAGCATGTAGAGAAAACAATATAGATATTATGCAAAAAGATGTTGCTAAAGCATCTGGAGTCACATTGGTTACTATTAGAAATAGATCTAAAGATTTGGAAGAATATATGAAAAGAATTCCTAAAGAAGAAAAGAAAGAAGTAAAGGAAGAAGTAACATCTGTAGCAGAAAGTTAAAATTTAAAAAATTAATCTAAGTATGCTGTTACACCATAGACTCTTATATATAATTTACCATCTAAATGATATAATTTTGCTGCTGCTTTGAATCTATTTCCTTTCTTTATAAGCTGTCTTGGACCATAGTATTCTGAGGATTCCAAAATAGCATGCCATTTATCATCTACTATTACTATAGCTTTTCCAGGAAGTATTTTTTCAATCTCTATTTCATGAGTATTAGCTTCATAACTTGTTTTTCCACTTAAAATATTTTCCATAAAGCTATATCCATATGGCATAATTTTTCCTCCTTTTAAATATATTTGGTTTGCTTTTTCAAGCTTCTTAATAGATGCATTTATTATTCCAGGACTTAAACCTTCATATTCACCTTCTTCTATTAATGATTTTATGCTTATTCCATTTTCACCAGCTTCTAAAACTTTCTTTAAAATATATTTTGAAATTGCATTTACTTCTTTATAAAAAGACTTTTCCAATACTTCATCATATTCATCAATTATATCTAGCACACTTTGAATTAAAATAGGTTTAGCTTCTTCTTTATGAGATGGCATTTCTAATTTTATTAATTTTTCAGCTTCAATAATTTTTTCCATTGGAATAATGCATGGTTTAAATTGTTCCAATCTTTTAAATGGTTTGAGTTCCATATTTAAATTCTTTATTATTTCAATCATTTTCTTAACTTTTCTTTTACTTGTTCTAAGATAAGCCATATCCAGTGTATTTTCTGTAGCAAGAATTACTACTTTTCCAATTCTTGCTCTTCCTGTTCTACCTCTCCTTTGAATATACCTTATCTCACTTGGAACAGGTTCATAAAATATTACTAAATCTACTTGAGGTATATCTAATCCTTCTTCACCTATGCTCGTTGAAACTAATATTTTTATTTCCCCATTTCTAAATCTTTCTAGTATTTCAATCTGCTCTTCTTGAGTCATCTCAATTTCTTTATTTCTTTGACCATGTCCAATGAATTTTTCAGCTTTAAATCCACTTTCTTTAAGAATAGATGAAATAAAAGAGGCTGTATCTCTATATTGTGTAAAAATTAATATTCTTCCATTTTGATTTAAAGTTAATTCATTTTCTACTATCCTTTTTAATAAATAAATTTTTGGATGCTCCTCAATAGGTCCTTCTTTTATTTTTTGAAAAACTTTATAAAATGATGGATCTTTCATAAGAATTTTATGGATTCTTTTTTCTCCTTCAGCAATTTTTTCCATAAAATGCAAAAGTGCATGCATTCCTTGACTATCTAAAAGTTCAAGAGCATGATAAAGTATTAAAGCAATAGATTGAATAGCTAAAATATTATATAAAGTCCCTCTTTCTTCATCAAGCATAGATTCTTCAATTCTAATTCTTAACTCTTCCCCAATTTCAAGCAAATCTTTTCTATAAATATATTTTGGATCTTTCTTAATAACACCTAAAGAATGAAGCTCTTTAAGTTTCTCATTCAAACTCTCTTTTAAAATATTTCTAATATTTATATAAGATTCGGGTTGTTTAACTATTTTAATTTCCATTTTTATTGGATTGATATATTTTTTTACATCTTCATCTTCTTCTGTTCTAGCTATGATTTGTTCTATGAAAAGTGCCTCACAAACTTCTTTTATCCTTTGTTTATTAGCACCGGGACTAGCTGTTAAACCAATAATAATTGGATAAGGACATTGACTTGCATATTTTTTAGCAACTTTTGTATAAGCATAATCTTTTACAGCTCTATGGCATTCATCAAATATTAATAAACTAAAATCTTTTAAGTTTAATCCTGCATCCAAATCATTTCTAACAGTTTCAGGAGTAGCAAAGAAAATTTTTGCTTTACTTTTATTCCATAAATGTAATCTATAGTCTGGATTCATCCTTCCAGTTATTATTTGTGTATCTTCAGGCTTTATTTTTAAGATTTTTAAGAAAACATCTCTATGTTGATTAACTAAAGGTTTTGTAGGAGCCATGAATAATATTTTCTTATCATAAAAATTGTATAAAAAATAAGCTGAAATTAATGCAGCTATTATTGTTTTTCCTAAAGCGGTTGGAAGAACAATTAAAGTATTTTTCTTAATCGATTCTTTAGCTATATTATCTTGAAACTCTCTATATTCTAAAACTTCTTTTCTAATAAGAGGGTTATTATAGAGGCTCATATCTCTATTGCTTCTTTACTTGGTCTAGCTCTTTTTATAGCTTTTGGATTAACATCATCTAAAACTTTTAAAAGATATTCTAATTTTTCATTATTTATTAAATTTCTAAATTCTTTTAATTCTTCTAAATTTCTTAATATTACTCCTCTTCTTTTAGTTGGATTTCCATATTCATCTACTGGATTTAATTCTACAGCTATATTTGCTGGCTTGCTTTTTAATTGAGGGATTTTTAAAAGGAATACCCCTGCAATTGTTGTTTGTCTCCTTTCCCAATCTTTTCCATTTTCAAGAAAGTCTTTTAATTTATCTTCCAATGACATAAGAAATTAAATAATCAAATTTAAATATAAGGATTTAGCCAAAAAAGAGATCTTATCTCCTTTAATATATCCAAATATTAGAAGATTAAAATTAGAGAATATATTCATAACATCAACTTTTAAGAAAAATTATTAAAAAGGCAAAAAGAAAATAAAATTTGAAAAAATTTATATTTATCTTTCTTTTAACTTCTTTAAAAATCATTAAATAAGAAAAATTGACATTATTGTGATAAACTTTGAATGCAAAAAAGAAAACAATCGAATTAATAAGCGGTATTAATCGTCTTAGAAAAGACGCAAAACTTATGATTTTGTCAGATTTTATCGCATGGATTGCTTTTGGACTTTATTCTGTTGTTTTTCAATTTTACCTTATACATGTAGGCTACGATGGTACAATGTTAGGAATGATACTTATGATAACAAATATAGTAACTTCAGTCTCAATGATTCCTGGAGGATTAATAGCAGACAATTACGGAAGAAGAAGAACATTAGTAATTGGTACTTTATTAAGTATACCTCCCATAATAATAATTCTTTTTTCTACATATTTTCCAATTGTTGCTTTTTCTTCAGCAATTTTAGGTCTATCCTCTGCTTTATCATGGTCAACTTTTTCAGCTCTTTTTGCGGACACATTAGATAAAAGAGAAATGGATTTTGGTTTTAGTGTGAATGCTTTTTTTCAATCATTTTCATTTGCTATTGGAAGCATACTTAGTTGGACACCTAGTATTCTTAATGCGAAATTTAATTATGAATTAACCGATTCTTATAAAATTGCTCTTGGATTGATTGCAATTTTAATGTTTTTATCTGTTATTCCAATATTAATGGTTAAAGCTATTGGTCAATCAAAAGGGAAAAGAAGATTAAGTCTTAAGATAAAGTCTAGTAGAATAGCTTTAAAATATATGATAGCAAATGCTATTGTTGCTTTTGGTGCAGGTATGACTATTCAAATGTTTGGTTATTATTTTTATAAAAAGTTTGGAATTAGAGAAGATGCATATGGCACTCTTAGTTTTATTGCAAATATCGCATGTTCACCAACTTTCTTAATAGCTCCAAAAATTTCAAAAAGAATAGGAACATTAATGACTATAATATATACACAATTAGCTTCTATTCCAGGATTAATATTTATTACATTTTCACCAAATTTTACAATAGCTTCAATAATTTATATTTATAGACAAGCTATGATGAATATGGCAAATCCACTTATAGGATCATTACTTATGAAACTTGTTAAAGAAGAAGAAAGAGCCACTGTAAATAGTTTATCAAATTTAAGCTGGTCTATTTCAAATGCATTAGGTATGCCGATAGGAGGGTATATGATGGATAATATAATGGTTGATTCACCACCTTATGCAACTTCTGTATTCTATATATTTTATGTTATAATATTCTATATTTTAATGAGAAATGAAGAATTTGATAGCAATTAATGATATTTAATTATTCCTCGTATATTCAAATGTTTCTTAAAGTATTTTTGAAAAAATTTATGTTATTTCTTACTGTTCTAAATAATGGACAATTCGTTCTAAAGCATACGATTAAATTTAACCATCACTATATTTTAAATAGAAAAAGTGGTTAAAAATGTTTGAAAAAGGAAAAATAGTTTTTATAGCACTCGTAGTAATCACAATAGCTTTATTGATTATAAACCTAGTAATGTTAATGCCGTTTTATTCGATTTTAAAATCTGCACCTTTGTCATATAGTGAAATAAAAAATGAAGATATTATAAAATCAACTATTTCAAAAGAAATAATTACAGAAGGAGAAAAAACTATAACAGTAAGTGGAACTGGAGTTGCTAGTAGTAAACCTGAAGTCGCAATAGTATATTTAAGTGTAATTACTAAAGATGAATCTGCATTTAATGCTCAATTACTTAATGCTGAAAAAATGAATAATGCGATTAATGCTTTAAAAAATGCTGGAATAAAAGAAAAACAAATAGAAACTACAAGATATAGTTTACAACCAGTATATGAATATGATGAAAGGATTAGAAGATCTGTGTTAGTTGGTTATCAATGTGTAAATACTATAAAAGTAACATTAGAAGAATTGAATAAAGTTGGTAAAATAATAGATATAGCTGTTTTAGCTGGAGTTAATGAAGTTTCTTCAATAACATTTTCTTTAAAAGAAGAAACTATCGAAAAGCTTAAAATTGAAGCTTTAACTAAAGCTGTTGAAGATGCAAAAACAAAAGCTGAAACTGTTGCTAAAGCTGCAGGAGTAAAGATTATAGGTCCGAAGAAAATAGATATTGGAGTATATGTTTCTCCTATAAGGTATGAATTAATGAAAGAAGCTATCACAATACCTGAAACACCTATAATAGCTCCAGAAGAACTTACAGTATCTATGAATGTTAATATGGTTTATGAATTTGTGTGAAATTTCACTATAGTTTTTTATTAAAAAATCTATACGAGTTTCTAAAAAATAAAAAAAATGGGGATTATTTAATTAGTTGAGTTTCTATTGGATAGTTTCCATAAGCGACTCTGTGCTTTTAATTCCTGAAATTGCATTTATTTTAGATATTAAACTGCTTAAAGCTTCAAAGGATGGAGCTTCTGCAAAAGCAACAATGTCGTATCTTCCAAATACAAAATAAGCACTTTTAATTTCGGGAAACTTTTTTACGCTTTCTAAAACTTCAGCCCCTTTTCTTGGAAGAATTCTAATTAAAATACAAGCTCTCATACTTTTAACACCTCTTAAAAACTAATAAGAGTTTCTGTAGCTTTTACTCCTTCTAATCCATGAAGCTTTAGTGAAATTTCACTAAGTGCTTTAAGGTCAGGAGCTTCTACTTCAGCAACAACATCCCATCTTCCATGAACACCAAATGCTTCTTTTACACCTTCAATCTTCTTAATCTCTGATACTATATCTTTATATTTTCCAGCTTCACAACAAATTAATATACAAGCTATTACCATATTTTCATCATTAATATAATAATTAAAATAATTAATATATTTTTATTAAAATTAATGTTTTATAAGTATTTCTTTTAACTTTAATTTTTCTGAATGATAGAGTGAATGAGCAATACAAAAATCTATCCCTTCAAGAAGTTTGGATTTATAAAATTTTGGTTTTATTGCATTCTTATTTATTGGAAACCACATAAGATAAATTTTAAAATATTCATCTTTATGTTTTAATTTATGTGAAAACTCAATATAGTCTATTGGTTTAAATTCAGGTTTCATTATTTGTTCTTTTTTTAAACCATCCACTCAATGATTTTCTAATGCTATTGTAGCAAAACTAGATGCACTTTTATTATCTTCTATCATGCTAAATAATAATTTCTTCCCAAAAATTATGTCCCTTAGCTTTTCTTAAAACCCAAATACAATTCATTACAATTAAGTTATCCCCTATAATAGGGTAACCAGACACTTTAGCTGGTGCATATTCAATTTGACCAACTACTTCTCCATTAAAAATTAAATTTTTTATGAAAACCTTTTGGAATAGCTAATTCTAAATATTCACTTCTCTTTTTATATTTTCTAAATGGAATAGGTGAAAGACATTTATAAAGATATTTTTCATAATTAAATTTCTTAGTTATGTCGATAATTTTTAAATTAGAAGGCCTCACTTCCTTAATTATAAAGAAAAATAATTATATATTTATATCTTCATTCAACTAAATTTCTTTTGAATATTATGAAAAGCTATGAATTAAAGAATAAAAATAATTAAAGAAATAATATTTTAAAAAATAAAAGTTATGACTCTGGCTTTTCCTTATTTTAACTTTTTCTATCTCTTTAGCAATTCTCTTATGGCTTAATGTCCTTTGGCATTGGGATTGAAAAGAAAGACTCGAATGCTAGTTCTAAGAATTAGCATTATCTAATGGGAAAATCGTGTTATTTTAAGATATATAAACACTGTTTAAGTTTTCCATTTCAGCAATTTCATGAAGCTTCTTATCACTTACTAAGAATTGTGAAGCATTTACATTTTTTGCTGAAGCTATTTGTAAAGCATCAGCTTGATGTATATGATATTTCTCAATAAGTTTCCAACTTTCAGAAAGAATTCTTATTCTTATGGGTATCAGCATTAGCCTACCTAATTTTATAAGCCTCCTAGTTTCAAATAAGAAACGCTTTTTAGAAATTGCATGTTTCTCTTTACTCAACCTGTTCTGTACCATAGCTCTATCAAGAGCCCCTAAAACCTCACCTATGTTCCAACTACTAAAAGTCAGTGTCAATTCTCCTGAATATGTTTTCAAAAAAATATTTCTAACAGATTCGCTTCCCGGTTCTTTCACATACCTTTTTATTATAATGCTTGAGTCAAGATATATTATTGCTTCTTTCATTTCTCATGACCCTAATGAGTTCGCTCACGAATCCTTTCTCAGGTTCTAAAGGTTCGAAATCTATTTCGTAGCTTTCAAAATTCTCTATTCTCTCTAAAACTTGTTCCAGAAAATCCTCTATTATTTCGTTCTTAATGATCTCCTCAAGCATTTGAGATACTTCTAGCCCATTTTTTAAAGCAACCGATTTTAATTTCTCCCATAAGTCTTTATCTATGTAAATGCTTGTTTTTATCTTAGCCAACTTATTTACCTTCTATACCGAATATACTAAAGTCAGTATTTAAAGTTTTTCTTAATTAAGTGAAATAACTGGAAGAAACTAAGGTTTTAAATGTAAGAATTGATAATATTGAAAAAAGATAATTAGCTAGAATAAGACTCTCCTGAAAACATATATCTATAATTGAAGAAAATTAAGATTAAATTAGTCGAATTAAGAAAAGAAAGTTTCTAAAGGTAATTAGTATTTCTCATAAAAATAAATTATTATTTTTAAAAAATTAAAAAATATTGCAATTTTCTTAATTTTAATAACTATAATATCCATCTTCAAGAAAAATATCACCAAAAACAAATCCTTTTATTCCTTTTTCTTTATATTTTATTAAAACACTTCTCATTATTATGCCATATTCTTCTATTGAACAATTTTTTGGAATGTAAACTTTTTCTAATGGAATATTAAGCAATGATGCTTGTTTTTCTATTAATGAGCGTCTTACACCATGCATAGTAACTCTATCATATTCTTTAGTAAACGTTGTCAATAATCCTACACATTCTAATTTACTTTCATTTATAATTTTATATAAAGAAAATGCACTATCTTTACCTCCACTCCAAGAAAGAATAACTTTATCTTTCATATGCTTATTTAACTTCTTCATTAAATAAATAACAATTAGTTATATATTTGCCATTTAAAATAGAGAAGGCAAAAATTTTTAGATTTTTTAGCAGAAAATTAAAGAAAAATACTAATAACCTCATAGAAAGAAATTGCTGATATGAAAAATAAGTTAATTCATGAGTATTTTATGAGACTAAACTAAAATATCATTATCTTTACTTAACTTATAAATAGGATATTTAGTAAATTTCAAGCATCATATACAAATTGAGTAAGTCATTATGTCTATAATTCTTTATATTTCCTAAATAGAAGAAGTGAAAAGCATTTATAAGGATATTTTTCATGATTAATTTTCTTATTCGTATCTATGATTTAAATATTAGAAAAATTCATTTTTCTTAATTATAAAAGAAAATGATTTATATTTTCATTTAACTAATCTTTTGAATAAAAAATGGAAAGCTATGAAGCAAGGAATATTAGATCCAAATTAATCCAAATAAAGGATATTTTTAGAGAAATTGATATTCCATGGATGATTTTTGCAGGAGTAGCAGCATATTGCTATGGAAGTAAAAGAGAAATTACTGATATTGATATTCTTGTTAAAGATATAGATTTTGAAAAAGCTAAAAATGCTTTTAAAAATATTAAAGGGATCGATATTATATCTGATTTAAAAATAGTAAAAAATAATAGAACCTATTACTTTTCAATGGATAATGAAATGATAAAACGAATAAAATATAGAAAACTTTTTGATATAGAAGTACCTTTAATACCTGTAGAAGATAATATAATACTTAAAGCAATATTACAAAGAAGCGAAAAAGAAGGTAAGCATGATATAGAAGATATAAAAAGCATGATAAAAAATGAAGAAATAGATTTTGAATATCTTAAAGAAAGAATAAAAAAATATCAAGTTGAGAAAATTGTTTTACCTGTTTTAGAAAAATTAGGAACTAAATTGAGTTAAGATTCATTTAAAGAAAATATCTTAGGAATGAATTTCCCAGTTTTCCTTTGATATTCAATATATTTTTCACCAAATCTTTTTATTAATAATTTTTCTTCATATTCAGTAATTTTTATGTATCCTGGAATTGCTATAAGAGGGAGTAAAGCTAACAAGTTTAATAGCATAAAAAATAACCCAAAAAACATTAAAAAATATGCTAAATAAGATGGATGACGCACATAATGATATGGCCCCCATGTTACAAGTTTATGATTCTCAGGCATTTCCCATGAAGTTGCATAACGACCACGTGCAAAAACACTCCATAAAAAAATAAAGTATCCAAAAAATGTTAGAATCATTCCTAAAAGTTGCACATACGAATCAAATTCAAATTGAAGTTTTAAAGGTGGAAAATCAATTAAAGATGCATGTCCTATAAAAACTAAAAAGGGATATAAAAAAGATTCGATAAAAAAGAAAAATGTTCCTAAAACGGTTAACTCGAAAGCAATACCACTTGGTCTTTCAATTTCAGCATAAGCTTTTAATCTTCCATTTCTATTCTTAATGAAATTTATTAAATTAAAAATGAAGAAGACTATTAAACAAATAATAATAAACAAAGCTAAAATTATTTTGGGAAGCATAAAACAATAGTAAAAAATCTAGAATATAAGTTTAAAAAAGTTTTATCGCTTCATTTTTATATTTTGATATATTATGTAAATTCTTAAAGAATATTTACTCCTCTATTTTTTACAATAGAAGCATAAAATTTCTAATTGCTTTTTAATCAAAGATTAAAGGATACTTTTTAATAAGAAATATAAGAAAATTATTCTATTTGTTTTCCTCTCCAAGAATTGTATGGGCAACTTCTCCAACAATAGGAGCTCCCCTTTAGAGAGCAATTTATACATTCAGCATTATTAAAAATTTTTTTCTTTATAATTCTCTTATATTTTTTAACTTTTAATTCATATTCCATATTTATTTTACATTAATATAATGTATTAGGTTGAATATATTCATTTTTACAAAAATTTTATTTTAATGCATTATTTTTATAATAAGAGAAAAATAATTTTTATTTCTTACAATATTCTTTTACTAAACATTCTTTACATTTATGTTTTTTACAATATTCAATATTTATTCTTACTAAACTTGATTCGTATTTCTCAATATTTTTAAAATTCAATTTCTTAGCTACTTCTAAAGCTAATTTTGATGGTTTTGGATTTGCTTTATTCCATACATTTCTTAATTCTCTTAAGAAAATATTTACAGCTACTGGACCAAAGCCTTTAAATTCTAAAAGTCTTTTCTCAAGATCCTTGCTATCTAACGCTTTTTCATGTAATATTTCTAAACTTCCATTATATTCTTCTTTAAGCTTCCTAAGATTTTCAAGAATATTTGTTGCAGTTGAAAAATCATATCTTACATATCCTCCAGAATCAAGCACTTCAACAATTTTATCCCAACCAGCATCTAAAATTTTATCAATAGTTGTTAAATCTTCTTCAATGAATTTTTCAAAAGTTTTTTTAGCAATATTAGAAGAAATTCTTTTTGCAAAAAGCATTGAGGCTATAAACCATTTAAATCTATCATTAGCATTTTTTAAATTTAATCCAAGTTCTTTTGAATAATTAGGTATTTGCTTAAGTTTCTCTTTTAATATTAGTATTTTTCTATTTTCTCTATTCATTCTAAAGAATATTAAGAAACTTTCCTTAAAAAAAAGTTTTTAAATAAATTATTTTTTAATATAATAAAAATTATGAAGAAAAAAATAGAAGAAACAATTCAAGAATATAATAAGTATAGAGTGCCAGAAGCAAAAGCAAGATTGATATCATTCAATAAAGAATATTTTAAAGTGGAATTTAAAGGAAGTTTTTGTTATAGTTGTGGTTTTTATGATTATTTTGATGATTTAACAATTTTATTAAAAGAGAAAGGATTAAAAACTAA